>NZ_JBPLZQ010000059.1:0-32512 GCF_054018175.1 Geoglobus sp. | reverse complement strand
ATCCTCAGCGAGCATGTACCTGATGGATATACCCTCTCTGGCGAGTATGGACGTTATGCTCGCCACTATCCCGGGCTTCTGGCTCTCCGCGTAAACCTCAAGCACTCCAAATCCGAGAATTCTCGCCACGTCGGCGATGTAGGCAACGGGTCTGAGAGACGAGAAGACCTTCCTCAGCTCCTCGTCACTTTCTATGTTCTGAATCGCCATCACGACCACTTTCCTGTCCACTCCAACAGCCTCGGCTATTTTCGTGGGCACGAGCTCGATGTTTCCACAGTACGTCTTGCCGTTTCTAACTGCAATTCCCAGCTTGAGGAACTCCTTCGCCACGGCTATCTGCGAGGGATACTTCTCAAACTTCTCCTGAATCCTTCCCCACATGGTCACACCAGATACCTTTCCACATCATATACCTTCTTACCACAGAACTCACACCTCGCCACAACCCTTCCGCTTTCCTCACTTATTCTGAACGCCGAAACCACCGGTTCCCCAAGATCGTTGGATATGCAGTTCTGGTTTGGGCAGGTCAGGATTCTCTCGACCCTCTCTGGAAGGGACACCCTGAACTTCCTCACGATCTCAAAGTTCTGAACTATGTTTATCGTCGCCTTTGGGGAGACGAGCGCTATCCTGTTGAGCTCCTCCTCGCTTATGAACTTGCCCTCAACCTTCACTATGTCCTTCCGCCCCATCTTCTTGCTCTCCACGTTCATTGCCATGCTCACCCTTTCCTCGCTCCCGCTCTTGATTCCGAGGATCTTCAACACCTCGAGGGCCTTTCCTGCAGGAATGTGGTCGATGACCGTCCCGTCCCTGATCTTGCTAATCGTGAGGACGTTCATAGCATCACCTCGCTGAGAATCGCCATCCTAACGGGAACACCGTAAAACGCCTGTCTGAAGTAGACTGCGTTCTTAAGGCCATCAACGTCGTAGGAGATCTCGTCCACCCTCGGAAGGGGGTGCATGACTATAGCATCGCTGTTCTCGAGCATGTCCGCAGTTATCCGGTAGCTGCCAGCAACCTTCCTGTACTCCTCCTCGTCAGGGAACCTCTCCCTCTGTATTCTCGTCACGTAGAGAACGTCTGCACTCTCCACCGCAGTTCTGAGGTCGCACTCCACGAATGTCGCGTCCACCTCCATGATCTCCTCAGGTAACCTCAGGGTTTCCGGTGACACGAGGTAGATCTCGGCACCGAAAAGCGCGAGAGCCTTTATGAGAGAGTGGACGGTTCTGGAGTACTTCAGGTCACCTATGAGGGCTATTTTCAGATCTTCGAGTCTTGCTTCCTTCATTATCGTGTACAGGTCGAGGAGCGTCTGGGTGGGGTGCTGACCCGCACCATCCCCGGCGTTTATTACCGGGACCTCACATATCTGACTCGCGAACCTCGCGGACCCTTCCCTGTAGTGGCGAAGGACGATGCAGTCGGCGTACTGCTCAACAACCCTCAGGGTGTCGGCAAGGCTCTCTCCCTTGGCTATGCTCGTCGCCTCGAGGTTGCCGAGGTTTATCACCTCGCCCCCGAGCCTTTTCATTGCAGATTCAAAGCTCATCCTCGTCCGGGTGGAAGGCTCGAAAAAGAGGTTGGCCAGAACCTTGCCTTCGAGGATTCTCATCCTCTTCTTTCCCCTCGCAACATCAAGAAAATCGTCTGCTTTCCTGAGGATGTGCACGATGTCCTCCCTGGAGAGGTCATCTATGGAAATGAGGTGCCTTATTCTCGACATCAAATACTGATTGAGAAGCACATATTTAAGTTCTGCGCAGCTCCCTTAAAAGCCCGAGAACTCCCTCGAACGTGTACCTTTCCGGGACTCTCGACCTTACACCATACTTGGAGAGCTCGTCTGCTGTGGGAGGGCCGATTGCCACTGTGAACACGCGATTGAGCGCGTCTACAGCCTCGCCAGTCAGACCCTCGGACTCCGCGTTCTCCATGAACGCCCGAACGATCATCCTGCTGGAAAACACCACGGCGTCTATTCTGCCCTCCACCACCTCCCTCACAGCCCTTCTCTGCTCCACGCCCCTCGAAGGAACGATTCTGTAAAGCACATACTCATTCAGGTCGCAGACTTCAGACAGCTTTAAGAGGACAGGGTCTCCCCTGTCGCTTCTCAGGAGGTTCACAGTCTTTCCGGCAACCACATTCCTGAACTCCCTGAAAACCGTCGATGAATCGTATCTCGACGGAATTCTCACGTCAAAACCAGCCCGCCTGAGCACCTCTGCCGTTCTGGGACCTATGGCGATCACATTCCCTCTGATCAACCTGTCCCTCACGGCAATTTTCGCAGAGGTCTGGCTCGTAATAATTGTGAAATCTGCATCGCCGACACTTGCGGCCAGTTCCTCGATCCTTATCATCGGAACGTGAAAAACCTGAAACCCCGCCTGCCTGAACAGTCTTGCCGTGTCCTCCGCGTATTCAGATGGTCTGAAAAATGCAACCCTCATCCCTTCACCAGAGAGTAGATAAAGTCCGCGATTCTCTCGACCTCGTCCCTCCTGAAGTTCGGGTAGCCGTCCACAGGCTCGTCACATACAACCGCGAGAATCCTGCCGTGCTTGAAGTACTCCAGCTTTTCGGGACTGTCGAGAACGACAATCCTGTCCTTTCCAGCCCTGCTGTATCCCTCAGTTATCACCAGGTCGTAGTCTCCCCTGAGGTACCGCTCGTAAACGTAGTCGAGGCTGTCCTCGCTCGCCCTCCTTATGAAGGCCATTTTCACGGGGGAAGAGATCAGGACGTCCGCACCGCTGTTATAGAGCTTCCAGGAATCCTTGCCCTCCTTGTCTATTTCGAAATCCCCGTGGGCGTGGTGCTTGACCACCGCAACCTTCAGCCCCCTCTCAACTAAGATCGGGATTACCTTCGTGAGGATCGTGGTCTTGCCACTGTCCGAAGTGCCTACGAAGCTGATCAGAACGGTCATAGGAACCTCACCGTCTCGAGGTTCATCGGTGCCCTCGTCTACACCCTGTACGTCTTGTAGAGGGCCGACGCAAGCTCTATGCACTTGTTCTCATCACCGTGAATCGTGAGTATCTTTTCAGGCTTTTGCTTGAGAGCTCTCACATAGTTCAGCAGCTGCTTCCTGTCCGAATGACCGGAGAAACCATCAACTGTTTCCACCTGCATGTTTACCTCGACAACCTCCCTCTTTCCTCCAGAAGACGGAAGAGGAACTTCCTTCCAGCCCTTCTGAATCCTCCTGCCCAGAGTTCCTTCGGCCTGATAACCGACAAACACAATGGTGTTCCTCTCTTCGGGTGCAAGGGTCCTGAAGTACTCCATGACCGGACCACCGTTCAGCATACCTGAGGTGGCGAGTATGACCGATGGGGAGGAATCCTCAATTACCTCCTGCCTCTTGCTGGCTGAATCCACCCTGACAAAGCTCTCACTTATGAAGGGGTTTATACCCTGATGGAATATCAGGTCCCTCAAGTGAGTGTTGAGGTACTCGGGATAAGCGGTGTGAATGGCGGTGGCTTCGTAGATCATACCGTCCAGATACACCGGAATCTCCTCTATCTTTCCGTTCCTGATCGCCTCCTCCAAGACGATCATCACTTCCTGACTTCTGCCAACGGCAAAGGTTGGGATCAGGACCTTCCCTCCCCTCTCCACCGTCGACCGGATTATCTCGATTAGCTTCTCCTCAGCCTCCTTCCTTGAGGGCTGGAAGTCCTCAGATCCTCCGTACGTCGCCTCCATTATCAGTCCCTCGAGCCTCGGAAAGTGAGTGTGAGCACGGTCAAACAGCCTCGTCTTCTCAAACTTGAAGTCCCCCGTGAAGGCGATGTTGTAAAGCCCCTCACCGATGTGGAAGTGGGCTATTGCAGACCCGAGGATGTGGCCCGCGTTGTAGAACGTCAGTCTTATGTCGGGAGATATGTCGGTGACCACTCCGTAGTCGAGCGTTATCGTGTGCTTCAAAGCCTCCCTGACGTGCTGGGACTCGTATGGCGTGGGGTTACCCTCCCTTCCAGCCACCTCTATGAAGTCCAGCTGCAGCAGCACCATGAGGTCCCTCGTCGGCGGGGTGAGGTACACTGGCCCCCTGTATCCGTACTTGAAGAGCACGGGGAGGAGTCCACAGTGGTCGAGGTGAGCATGGGTTATCACCACCGCATCTATGCTGTCGAGCGGCTGAATTTCGGGAACGTAGAGGTAGGGCGACTGGTGGACGTTCCCGACGTTCACTCCGCAGTCGATCAGGATCTTGCTTTCAGGGGTCTGGAGGAGGTAGCAGCTCCTTCCGACTTCCCTCGACCCTCCGAGAAAAGTCACCCTGACCCACTTGTCCTCGTAGATCGTTCCTCTGTGGATCCTCTCGCCAATTCTCTTGAGGATCTCCTTTCTCTCCTCCCTCGAAGAGAGCAGAAAGTTTCTCACATTCTCGATGGTCTTTGACCTTATCGGCGCAGTCCTCACAGGGCGTGGGCTCCACCCCACCGCCTTCATTATCTCCCTGAGCGTAACACCGTTCTTCCCGATGACCACTCCCGGCTTCTCCGCCTCAATGATCACCTCACCGTTCTCCTCGTCGAAGAAGAACCCTGTTATCTGCGCCTCCTCCGGAACGATCCGCTTTATAATTTCTTTGGCCTCTTCGGGCGGCTTAAGGCTCTTTGGATCCGGCCGGACTATTATTCTCTTCCTGAGGTCCTTGGCGAGCTTCCTGATGATGTCACCACTGTCTGCGAACTCCTGGGGATTCTCCACGTAGATGACGAGGAGCGGGCCCTCGAACTCGATGTTCTTGATCCTTATGTTCTCAGGTACGAGCTCGACGATCTTCTCCTTGAGCTGCCTGATATATTCCTTGCTTGACATAACTACCAGATTCCGGAAAAACAGAATTACTTTCTGAACTTCGACAGGATCTGCTCCACCTCTTCTCTCCCGAGCTCGTAATACCCGTCTTCTGTTATCTTGACCACATCTATCCCGTCACCGCTTGCAGAGTCCCTCCTCATCGCGGAGTGTATCGCCCTAACTGCAAGCTCCACGGCCTCGTCGACAGTTATGCCGTCCCTGTAGGCGTCCTCAAGAACTCCGTACGCCATCGGAGAACCTGACCCTGTCGCCACTATATCCGTCTCCTCGATCGCCCCTCCAATCGGGTCTATGGAGTATATGCTTGCCCCCCTGTCGTCTATTCCGCCTATCAAAAGCTGAACCAGGTAGGGGAAGTACCTGACAGAATTCAGCAGGTTTGACGTCATAGTCGCAATCGCCCTCACGCTCGGCCTTTCCTCCTTCCTGATCTCATAGAGGTTCATCTCCACTTTTATCAGCCGCACGAGGAACTGCGCGTCACCCACACTTCCAGCAGTAGTCATTGCAACCCTGTCAGAGATCCTGTAAATCTTCTTAGCCCTCTTGCTGGCTATGAAATTGCCCATCGTGGCCCTTTTCTCAGTGGCCATCACTACTCCATCCTTACAAACTATCCCAACTGTTGTTGTTCCCTTATACACCTTATCCTGCAGCATTTCTGACACCGTAACATCTCCTTTTTGTTTATTCTTCAGAAAAGCCTGTGGCCAAAATGAGAAAGGAGTTATATGTTTTTAAGCTTTACGTTGTTTTGACGTGTCAGACAAACCACACTCCGGTGAAATTCCGACCGACACGCAAAGAAATATAAAAAATCCACGTCAAGGTGTCCAAGATGCACGCATTCGTGATCGCCGGAACAAACAGTGGGAGCGGAAAGACGTCAATTTCCATTGCCGTAACCGCCGCGCTGATGAAGAGGGGCATGAGGGTTCAGCCGTTCAAGGTCGGTCCCGACTTCATAGACCCCACCCACTACTCATTCTGCGAGTGGGCGGTGAACCTCGATGCGTTCATGATGGGCGAGGAGGGCGTGAAAAGGTCGTTCGTCAGGTGGGTGAGGGGAAAAGACGCTGCCATCGTTGAGGGAGTTATGGGCCTCTTCGACGGATACAGGCTTTCGGATTACTCATCCACCGCACACGTGGCAAGAATCCTCGACATCCCCGTGATTCTGGTGATGGATGTTAGGGCAATGTCTCTCTCATCCCTCGCAGTTTACGAGGGGTTCAGAAACTTCGATCCACGCGTGAGGGTTGCAGGAGTCATATTCAACAACGCCACGCAGTTCCACGAGAGGCTTGCAAGGGTGTTCGAGGACAGGGGCTACAGGGTGTTCGGGGTGGTGCCGAAAAACGAGATGCTGAAAGTCGAGAGCAGACACCTCGGCCTGCACCTCGGAATGGAAGTCAAAAGGGACTGGAGGAAAATTGCAGAGTTCGCCGAGCAGCACATAGACGTTGACGGAATACTGGAGATCTCGGAACACGATCCTGACTTAGAAGATGCTGACGAACGCATTACTGGCAAAACAGAGTTCAGAATAGGGGTTCCGTTCGATCAGGCCTTCTCATTCTACTACAGAGATAACCTCTCAATTCTGTCTGAGCTTGGAGAGCTCGTCTTCTTCTCCCCGCTGAAGGGTGAAACCACGGAGTGCGACGCTTACTACATAGGCGGAGGATATCCAGAGCTCTACGAGTTTCCGAAATTCGTGAAGTTCATAAGGAGAGAAGCCCTGGATGAGAAGCCGATCTACGGGGAGTGCGGTGGGATGATGGTGCTCTCAAGGCAGATAGAGATCGACGGAAAAAGAAAAAGGATGGCAGGGGTTCTCGACGTTGACGTTGAGTTCACGCCAAGGCTGCAGGCCCTCGGGTATGTGAGGGGTGAGGTGGTGCGGGACAACCCGTTTTTCCACGGCACTTTCAGGGGGCACGAGTTCCACTACAGCAGAGCGTATCCTGACCAAGACGTCAGGTTTGCTTTCAGGACCGACGGCAAGGGCATGGTGGACGGGTGGGACGGCGCCATGGCCTACAGGACGGTCGCGGGCTATGCGCACATTCACCTCTACTCGACTGTGATCTCCGATAAACTCAGGGAAAAACTTTAACTTGTAGAGAAACACCTTACTATTCGGTGATGCTATGAAGGCTGTGGTTGATGCGGATGTTTGCACCGGCTGCGGGACGTGCGCGGACATCTGTCCCGAGGTTTTCGAGCTGGGCGATGACGGTATCGCACACGTTGTTGGAGACTGTGGAGAGTTTGCAGACTGCTGTACCGAGGCTGCAGACAGCTGTCCTGTCGGAGCGATAACAATAGAGGACTGACGAAGCCCTCATTATTTTTTCGGAAAAGTTTAAATTATCCCGGTGCGCATTTTGGCCAATGCTCAGAGTTACGATTGCAGTACTGCTCGCAATGATCATGGTCATGCCAATTGCCACTGCATGGGAGATCTCGGAAGTGAGGTACAACGCGACAGAGGGCGTGATGAAGGTCTGTCTCGAACTCAACCCAATCGAAAGGCTGATCTCGTTCTTCGTGGGCGGAGAGTACACGAGAAACCTGGTTGAAGACATTATCACCGGGAACTACACGTTTGAGTACGTCGGATATGACTGCTCGTACATAACGCTGAACGGGAGCGTCCAGTTCAGCAGGCCTGTCAGCATTGTGGTGGAAAACGGAAATGAAACATGGATTTTCCAGAATGTGACTGTCTTCCAGCCGCTGAACCTCGGTGCTGAAAAGGTTGATTAAAGTCTGATTTCCCTGATTATGTACTCCGGAGGAACTTCTTTTACCAGGACTATGTGCTCGTTCACCTTTATCAGGCGTATACCGTCATCCCTCGCTCTCTTAGCGTCGACCTCGAGGATTATGGGCTCGTCAGTCCTGAGCCTCGCCACCTCCTCACTTTTCTCGAGCGTTGTTGAGAGGTGGACGAACGTCTGGTTCACGGGTTTGATTCCCAGTTCGAGCAACCTCACCGATTCCTCCTCACTCGTTCCGTAGTAAAGCAGATCCTCCTCAGCTTCGGGCATGTCGTTCAGCTCAACAGGAACGCTGTGACCGTATCTCGCCCTGATCCTGTCGCCCTTCAGCTCGTACCTGCCCTTCCTGTCGCTGTAAATCAGGGCCTTCACAACCCACCTGTTGGCCCACCTGTACCTTCTGCCCACCACCCTGAGGAGTTTTTCGAAGTCGACCCACCCGTTTTCATCCATTTCAAGCCCGAACTTGTCAGGAAAGTGCCTGAGAACTCCTGATATGAACTTGCCAAGCCTCTCAACCTTTTCCTTTGGTATTACGACCTCCCCGGAATAGCTGCAGACCTCGCAGGTCTCGCCCCTGTAAAATCCGTGTTCAGGGCATATTCTGACGTCTTCCATACCTTACCACCCACACCAGAGACATTATCGCACCCATCGCGCTGCACGTCTCCAGACTGACACCTTTAAACGTGATGTCAAGGTTGTGTCTCGCTTTCTTTATTAAATCTTTTGGGAGCCCCTTTCTGCCGAGGCCGATCAAAAAGCACGCAGACTTCAGTCTCGATAGATCTTCAATGCTGAGCGCGTTTTTCTCAGGCTTTGACGTCGTGGCGATGACCTCACCAAAATGCGATGGTATGCGGTCTATCAGGTGGAGCCTGTTTTCCTCCTCCAGCTTCTTCAGATACATCCCACCCTCCCCTATGGTCGTGTACTCCGCAACAGCATCGACCATCTCCCTTCGACTATTCCAGAAGCTGAAGTCCAGCAGAGCAAGGTGGAAGTCGTAAGCGTAGCAGAGCGGCGCAGCTCTGGCAATTGTTCGCAGATGAATTTCGTGAAGCTTCAGCTTGTCGTACGTGTTCACCAGACAGGCGACCATCATTCTCTCAGACCCTCCAGAAACCTGACCATGTTCCTGTAGTGGCTGCCCAGCCAGTAGAGCTTCCTGCAGTTCTCACAGTACCACAGCTCGTATCTGTCCATGAGGTCCTCGGAAATGCCCTCCCTCCTCATCACTTCCATCGCCTCATCTTTGCTCGGCCTTCTAAGCAGAGAGTTGCAAACGCTGCACCTCTCCATCCTTATTTCGGTCGATATTCCAAGCTTTCTGACGTCAGCTATCTGCTCTATCACGCTGTCGCTTCTGACGAAAAATACCTTTCGCCCCCTCTTCAGGCAGCGGTCGTAAAGTTCCTTGTCCCTGGTGAGGAGGAGTCTGTCCGTGAAGTTCTCCAGCAGGAACGTGTCCTCGTCCTCCACTTCAAAGTCACCTATGTAAAGGGTGTCGTATCCAAAAATTCTCAACCAGGTTGCAAGCTTGCCGAGCATCCTGTCAGCGATGAACTTCAAACTTCATCCACCACCTCGGATCGCTGCTCCTGAGCTCCTCCAGCAGCTTCCTCCCAGCCTCAGTTTTAAGCTCTATGCCGTCCCCATATACCCTTGCATCCGGGTTCGTCAGGCCGTAAACCCTGCTCTGTATAAACAGCTCGATCCTGTCAGCGTCGTGAACCACGGCCTCGTACCTCTCGAGCATGTCCAGAATTGCCTCTCCACCCTCAATGCTCAGCTGCTCTCTCCTCACTTCACCCTCGTCGGCTTGGACGTAGCTCTTCGCCAGCCTGTGTAGGTCGAGAGTTCTCGACTCGTGCACATCGTGAAAAAGCGCTGCTGCTGCACATCTGCACGCGTCATCAACGCTGCCGAACTCCCTCATGCCGAGGAAAAACGCGATGATTGCGGTAAGAAACGAGTGCTCCGCCACACTCTCAGGAAATTTAATTCCAACCTTGAACCACCCAGACCTCGGAACGTTTTTCAGCGAGCACGCCTCGTAGAGGAAACCGGGAAGATCCATGGAGACTTTACTCCACAACTTTAAATAAAGCTTTGCCGTTGGAGAAGTGGATGAAAATCGATCTGAACGACCGCAGGCTCCAGATATTTCAGGAACTGGTAAAAGGTGGTAGCGGAGAGGAGATCGCCGAAAGGCTCGGGGTATCGAGGGTTGCGGTGTGGAAGTTCGTGAAAAGACTCGAAGAGCTGGGTTACAGGGTAAGCGTCAGCAGACGAGGTGGGTACAGGATAGTTGAAAGCCCCGACCCATCGCCCTTCGACATGGCAATCGCCGCCGGAAAAATCCCGGGAGTCAGGAGGTTCATATACCTGCCAGAAACTGACTCGACGAACAGGGTTGGCAGAGAGGAGGAGAACGCAATAATCTTCGCCGAATCACAGACCTCAGGAAGGGGGAGACTCGGAAGGAGGTGGGAAAGCGGAGCTGGTGGAATTTACACGTCCATTACCCTGAATCTGGGCGTCCCCGTCAGCGACATTCCAAAGGTCACACTGCTGTCAGGGCTTGCCGTGTGCAGAGCCCTCAGGCGATACGGAGCAAGGATAAAGTGGCCCAACGACGTGCTGATCAATGGGAGGAAAGTTTCCGGCATTCTGAGCGAGTTCACGGGAGAGGAGATGGCGGCCAAGGTGATCATAGGCATAGGCATAAACGTGAGAAACAGAATTCCCGAGGAGCTCAAAGGGAAGGCCATTTCCCTCGCAGAGATCGATGATGGCGTTTCCATTACAGAGGTCTTTTCAGACCTGTGCAGCGAAATGGCCACCCTTCTGAGAAAATTTCCTGATGAGTGGAGCGAGATACTGGAGGAGTGGAAGGCCCTAAGCGACACCCTGAACAGAGAGGTCAGGGTGAGCATTTACGGAGAGGAGGTACGTGGAACTGCAGTTGACGTGGACGAGGATGGCGGGCTGATTGTCAGAACCAGGGATGGCCTGAAGAAGGTCATTTCCGGCGAGTGCTTCTACACGAACTACTGAAACACGAAAAAGTATAAATACTCCATCCTTCATGGTGGACTGTGCTTTCGGGCTACCTCGTTAGAGAAATGAGGGATGATGAGGTCGAGGACATCATCCTGACGGAGTACGAGCAGTTCGGGTACAGCGTTTTTGCGGACCTTTCAGTGAGCAACTACAGAAAAAAGGTAATTGTGTGTGACGAGGACGGCGAAATTGTGGGCTTTGCAGTGCTGTACTGGGATGATGAGAGCTTCCACATAGGAAGCCTCATAGTGAAGGACGAGTTCAGGAACAGAGGGATAGGAAGAGTTCTCATAGACAGAGCGAGCAAAGAGGCGTACAAACTCGGCTTCAGCAAGGTCTACGCTGACGTTGCGGTGAGCAGTGACGCTCTCGAGTTCTACGTGAGCAACGGATTCGAGATAGAGGAGACAATAAAACACTACTACGGAATTTCAAAGCACGCATTCAGGCTTTCTCTGACTGTTTAGTTTTTCTGGATTTCAATTCTTTTATTGGTGGAGTTTCAATGGGTTTCTCGCTCAGTATTCCCTCGGGCTTGTAGTAAAGTATCGCGATCATCAGAACTCCGAAGATTATATACTGGAGCCAGTTCACGTCAAAGGGGAGGTTAAAGAGGTCAGTTATCTGATGCTTGTAACCGTCTATCAGCCTCCAGATGACCACGAACGAAAAAACGCCCGTAAGCACTCCCCTGTTGTTTGCCATCCCACCGAGCAGGACCATGAGGAACGGAAAGAATGTCCAGTTGACCCTGGCAAAGAGGTTCACGATTCCAATGACGTTTCCGGCGTAGTAGGAGTAAAGCACACCCACCATGGAGGCTATAGCCGAGCTGAAAGCGAGAGTTTTTATTCTGAGCCACATAACGTCCTTTCCAGAGAACTGAAGGGCCGTGGGATCTTCCCTCATCGCCCTGAGTGCCCTGCCGTACGGCGAGTTAAGTGTCCTCTCAAGGAAGAGGTAGGTGAGAAGGGCGAAGAACAGAATGAGCACCACAAAGGCCCATTCCCTGTACTCTCCCGGAATGAAGCCGAGGACGTTAGGTACTGGTGCGCCGTAATATCCGCCCACAAGCCTTGTGTCGTAATAGGTAACCATGAACATTATCTCGGCAATTGCGAGCAGGGTGATCGCGAGATAGTCGCTCTCGAGCTTGGCGCTCGGAAGGATGTAGAGCGCACCAATTACTGCACCAAGAATGCCCGCGATCAGGAGCGAAAACAGCAGGAGGGCAATTCCATACGCCGGATTGCTCGCTATTATCTGATCAACCGTGCTCTTCATGAAGCCACTCGCCTGAGTTATCGTCCTGCCATCCACAGAATATATTGCTATGAGGATCCTGTTCACGACTGCCCCCGTTGTGAAGGCGCCGACCAGCACGGCGAGTGCCTTTCCGAAGTTGGGGATTCCGCCGTACCCGTACTCTATGTTCAGACTCAGAGCAAGGATCGAGTACAGCCCGAACCAGAGCAGTATGGAGCTTACGAGCGTTTCGAGCGCCATACGTACCTCCTCCAGTTAATGGTAGCAAGGCCCTGAGGGATGACGAGCAGTGTAACAACCAGTATGACCAGCGAGATCGCCTTGCTGTACACGAGAACGGACGTGCCGAAAAACTTGCTGAGCCAGAATGTGACGAGGCTTTCAGAAAGGCCAACCAGGTATCCCCCAACTATCGCCCCGTAGAGCGTGGCGAGGCCGCCAACTATGCTCGCAGCAAAGATCGAGACGATGATTATCTGCCCGGTTGCCTGAACTATCTCCTGCTTGAACGGAAGGAGGGCACCTGCAAGCCCGGCAAATGCACCGGAGAGGAACCAGGAGAAAAGCCTCGTGGTCTCAACGTTCACACCCATAATTTCTGCAAGCGACGGATTCTCCATCGAAGCCCTCATCGCTATTCCGAACTTGGTTCTGTAGAGCAGAAACAGAAGGACGGAGAGCGAAACCGCAATAGCAAGCGTGGACGAGAAAAATATGCCCTGAATCCCGAAGAGTTTGAAGTCGAGGTAGTACGGGAATATGAACTTGGACGCGTAAGTCCCGAGGTACTTGGACATGGTTTCCGAGAATATTCCTATCAGACCGAGGAGGATCAGGTCCCAGGCGAGGGTGGCGATCATCAGGATGAGAATCGATGCATCCCTCTTTATCAAAGGCCTGAGAACGGCAACGTAGGTCACCACGCCTATGAGTCCTCCGAAAATGACGGCAAACGGAATCGAAGCATAGGTGGATGTATTAAAAATTTTGTATATTAAATACGCGAGGTAAGATGAAAACACAGCAAAACTCCCCTGAGCAAAATTGGGGACAGACGTGGTGATGTAAGTGAGCGTAAGCCCGAGAGCGAGAAGTGTCAGGAGATTGGCGTAAGTTACAGCCCCTTCCAGTACGCCCATGAGGGGAGTTACAGTAAACTTTATAAAAAATTAATGGTCATTTTTCATCATGACCTTGAGAAGTTTTGTCATAGCTATAATGGTAGCAGGGCTGCTGCTGATCCCGGCAGTTTCTGCTGAGGAGATAAAAATCGGCGTTCTCGTAGACCTGTCCGGACCGCTGACGACGTACGGCAACGACATCAAGAACACCCTAACCATCGCCGAGGAGGAGATAAACAGCTACTTTGCCAATCAGGGGAAGGACTTCACGGTGAAGTTTTACGTTGAGGACACGAAGGTCGATCCGAATGTGGCGCTTCAGAAGGTTCAGTCCCTCTACGGTCAGGGTATCAACCTCATTATCGGCCCAATGGGAAGTGGTGAGGTTGCAAACATAAAGGACTACGTTACGTCCAACAAGATTATAATCGTCTCGCCATCCTCCACGGCGCTTCCATCCATAATCGGATTCGCAAAGCCGGAAGACAAGAAGTTCATATTCAGGTTTGTCGGGACAGACGATCTGCAGAGCAAGGCGATAGCCAGCATGCTCAGAGATGCGGGCATAAAGGGTGTCGTGATAACCTACATCGGCAACGCGTGGGGCAGGGGGCTTTACGAGGCAATCGAGCCGCAGCTCAAGGAAATGGGCATCGAGGTTGCCAAGGTTGTGGAGTATCCGGAGCAGACCCCGGCAGACTTCTCCCCGTACATAGCCAACCTCGAGGACGGTGTCAAGCAGCTCGCAGACAAGTACGGCTACGACAAGGTCGGAGTTGTGACATTCTCATACGAGGAAGTCTACACGATGATTGCACAGACTCCAAGCGATTCTCCGCTCATGAACGTGATCTGGTTCGGATGCGATGGTAATGCCCTCAGCGGTAAGATAAGCAACGCCCTCGACAAGGTGGAGAGAGTTGGCACATACTCGACGCTCTTCGAGTCAAAGGGTCCAGCTTACGACGAGCTGAAGAAGAAGTACGAGGAGAAGGGGTTCGGTGACGCGCCATACCAGTACGCGATGAACGCCTACGATGCCGCGTGGGTTCTCGCTTTAGCATACGCTGAGGTTGTGGAGGAGAAGGGCAGCTACGATGCAGACGCGATGGCAGAGAAGATTCCCGTGGTGACGGAGAAGTACAGCAACGGTGACTACGGAGTTGAGCCGGTCAGCGGAAAGATCGTGCTGAACGAGTGGAACGACAGAGCAAGCGGTGACTACGCGATATACTACGTGAGCGACAAGGGAGACTGGGAGACCGCAGGCATTTGGAAGTTCGCAACGCAGAGCGTGGAGTGGTACCACAAGCCCGTGCCACCGAAGCCTGTGACGACAGAGACCAAGGAGGAGGCAAAGGAGACTGCAACGCCAGCCAAGGAGGAGACCAAGGAAGAGACAAAGGGAACACCTGGGTTTGAGGTAGTGCTTGCCCTCGCGGGAGTTGCGCTTGCAGTTGGCCTGAGAAGAAGAGCATGATTCTGAAGACCTACAACCTTTCCAAATTTTTTGAGGGGCTTCGAGCGCTTGACGGTGTCAGCATTTCTGTTCCGAGAGAGTCACTGACTCTCATAATCGGTCCGAACGGCAGCGGGAAAAGCACGTTCATAAACACCGTCACCGGATTCTACAAGGCAGATGGAGGCAGGGTGGAGTACGAGGGAAAGGACATAACCAATCTCCCGCCTCACAGGATATTCAGAGAGGGAGTGGTCAGGACGTTCCAGATACCGAGACCATTCAGGAAGCTCACAGTCATCGAGAACATGCTGATGCCCCTCGACAACCCGGGAGAACAGATAAGAAACGCCGTGCTCAAAAACTGGGTAGAGTTCGAAAGAGAAGCCGTTGAGAGAGCCTACAGAACCCTTGAATTCCTCAACATAGATCACCTGGCATTTGAAAGGTCGGAGAACCTGAGTGGCGGTCAGCTTAGGCTCCTCGAAATCGGAAGGGCCCTGATGACGGACGCGAAGCTGATAGTCATGGACGAACCCCTCGCTGGCGTGGCTCCAGCACTCGCTCACGAAATCCTGAGGAAGATCAAGGAGCTCTGTGACGCTGGAAAAACGTTTTTAATCGTAGAGCACAGGCTGGACATAATCCTGGACTATGCCGACAAGGTCTACGTGATGGGTAACGGCAAAGTCATAGCGGAGGGTGGTAAGGAGGTCATTGAGAAACCGGAGGTCGTGGAGGTGTACATGGGTGCTTGAAACGAAGGGGCTGTACGCAGGATACAAGGAGCTTCACATCCTTTTTGACGTTGACTTCAAGGCAGAGAGGAATAAGATCACCGCGGTGGTTGGCCCTAATGGCAGCGGGAAGAGTACGCTGCTGAAGTCAATTTTCGGGTTCACCACGATCTACGACGGCAAGGTCGTTCTCGAAGACAGGGACATAACCAGGCTCCCTCCCCACGAGAAGACGAAGATGGGAATTGCTTACCTCCCACAGACCGACAACGTCTTCACGGAGCTCACTGTAAGGGAGAACTTAGTCATAGCGGGCTACATCCTCGACGAGAGCGAGTATCAGGACAGACTGGAGCTCGCGCTGAGCGTGTTTCCCGAGCTCAGGGACAAGATGGACAGGAAGGCGGGAATGCTCAGCGGAGGTGAAAGGCAGTTTCTGGGAATAGCCACGGCGTTGATAAGGAAGGCCAAGGTCCTCATGCTGGACGAGCCCACCGCCATGCTCTCGCCGAAGTTCGCATCCCAGATATTCGAGAGGATCGTTAACCTGAGGGACGAGCTGAAGCTCACGATAGTTCTGGTGGAGCAGAACGTTATAAAGGCCCTCGAGATCAGCGACAACGCTTTCATGCTCATAAGCGGAAAAGTCGCGTTCAGCGGAACCGCGAGAGAGCTGCTGGAGCACGAGAAGTTCGAAAGGTTCGTGGTCGGGTACACGCTCTGACATTTACTTCAGATTTTTCAACCACATCCTCTTCTTGACAGGGTATGAAAGACGTCAAAAATTATATACTCTCGGACGAGAAATATTCTCTGTAATGCAGGGATTGCTGATAACCAACGTGATAAAAATTCTGGACAGGGCAGGCTACGTCGTGACGGACTTAGCGGAGACCAAGCCGAGGTGCTTCGATATAGTTGCAAGGAGGGAGAATACTGTTCTCTTTCTGAAGGTGCTCTACAACATCGACTCGTTCAAGCCTGAAATGGCAAGAGAGATGAAGATAATAGCGAAGACTCTGAAAGCCAGCCCCCTTGTGGTGGGAGAGAGGTACAAGATGGACTACCTCGACAGGGGTGTTGTCTACACGAGGTACGGAATCCCTGTGATCAACACCGCAACTTTCTACGACATGATCGTGGAGGGAGAGATGCCGCTCATCTATTCCGCCCCGGGCGGGTACTACGTGAGGCTCGACAACGAGAAGATTCGGAAAGCCAGAGAAAGCCTCGGAATATCCGCGGGTGAGCTTGCGAAGATGCTGGGCGTTTCGAGGAGGACAGTGATGCTGTACGAGGAGGGCGTGGACACCAACGTCGAGAACGCGATAAGGCTCGAGGAGATTCTCGGAGAGTGCGTGGTTAAGGAGATAGACATCCTGAACTTCGTCGACGACGAGGAAGTGGAAGAGGCTGATAATGTCAGCTACGGGGAGAAGGAGAGCGAGATCATATCCCACCTCCAGTACATAGGTGTTGATGTCATCCCGATAAAACACGCGCCCTTCGATGTGATCTCCAGGCCAGAGGAGGCTCCGGTTCTGACCGGCATAAAGCAGGTGAGGGAGATAGAGAAGAGGGTAGACCTCATGGGGAGGATAAGCAGGATAATCTCCACGATGGCCGCATACATAGTCGAGAGGAAGGTGAAGGTTCAGAGCGACAGCGTCGTCATAGTGATGAAGGACGAGCTGAGCTGCGTCTCGAATCCGAAGGACTTCTACAACCTGCTCGAGGAGAAAAAGGATAATCAGTTTGAATAACTCTTTTCATGTGGTTAAGAGAGTAATCCGGTTAGAACAGCATAAACGGCTCCTCCCCTATCGCCATCTTGCAGAGCTCGCTCACCATCACCGGCGTAAGGCCTGCATCCCTCACCTTCTTTCCGAGCGTCAGGTAGCACATCGGGCAGTTGAAGACCACGTGGCTCGCACCGGAATCGACCATATCCCCGATGTTTCTCTCCTGCAGTTTTCTCGCGGTCTCAAAATCCCCCTTGAACTCGAAAGATGCACCGCAGCACAGTGCATTCGTACGGTCGTATTCCCTTTCCACCCTCTCAACTCCGATCAGCTCGAATATCCTGTCCAAGGTTCGATCTGTTTCCGGTGAGAGCCTGTTGCTGCACGGCCTCTGGTACGCGACCCTCACTCCCAGTTCCACAATCTCACTTTCCATTTCCCTTAACCTCGAGTGGAGGTGGTCGAAGAGGTGCACGGCCTTAAACGGCACCTCGATCCCGTAAGCCCTGGCAAAAGAGGTATAGAATCCGTAGCACTCGTCGTGATACATCACCACCTCCTCAATTCCAAGCTTTCGAAAGTTATCGATCGTTCTTGCAGCTCTCTCCTTTATCACCGAGATCAGGCCGTAGTGCAGGTAGATCAGGTTGCAGAAGAGGTGCCTTCCCCTGACAACGTCATAGCCCTCAAACAGCCTCCCCGTTATAGCGCTCCTGAACTGCGGGAAGAGACAGATGTGCACAACCTTCCCACCCACCTCTTTCGGCCTGAACTCGTCCTCAGCACGATAGCGCTCGACCAGCTGAGCGAGAAAACCGTCGTCAGCAACCCTTACGCCAAACCTCTCCTGAAGCTCCACCAGCCTGTAGAAAGGGTGATTGTCCTGCTCGCAGTACTCCTCACAGCCGTAGCAGGTCATGCACTCCTCGAGAACCCTGCTGTACTCACCCCTCGCAATTTTGACTCTCTCCTCCCTTGCCTCGTCAAAACCGTAGCGCAGATACTTGCATTCAGTTAAACAGGAGAAGGTCTGGCAGCTGAAGCAGAGCTGGGGATCGAAGCGAAGCTCATACATGACAGACAGTCTCAAAAACCACTTTGATAACCGTTTCGGAATTCCGGCAGGGCACTCCGGTGAAGGAGTTCGAAAGGCACTTTTCCACCTACCAAAACTCTTATATAGAAGTTCCATTCCACTAATGCCAGAAATCCCCGGGAGGAGGTGATCGGGGAATGGCGGTGCTGCAGGGCCAGCCTGTACTGATTCTGAAGGAGGGTACCCAGAGGACAGTTGGTAGGGACGCCCAGAGGCTCAACATAATGGCCGCCAGAGTAATTGCCGAGGCTGTCAGAACAACCCTCGGGCCGAGAGGAATGGACAAGATGCTGGTTGACAGCCTCGGAGATGTGGTGATAACAAACGACGGCGTTACGATTCTCAAGGAGATGGACATCGAGCACCCGGCAGCGAAGATGGTCGTGGAGGTCGCGAAGACCCAGGAGAACGAGGTTGGAGACGGAACAACAACTGCCGTTGTCATAGCTGGAGAGCTGCTCAGGAAGGCTGAGGAATTGCTGGACAACGAGATCCACCCGACGATAATCGCCAAGGGTTACAGGCTTGCCGCAGAGAAGGCCATGGAGGTACTCGACGAGATCGCCATAAGCGTTGACGTCAACGATGAGGAGACGCTGAGGAAGATCGCCGCGACCGCGATAACCGGAAAGCACGCCGAGTACGCGATAGACCACCTGAGCAAGATAGTTGTTGAGGCAGTCAAGAGGGTCGCGGAGCAGGAGAACGGAACCTGGACCGTTGACATTGACAACATCAAGATCGAGAAGAGGCAGGGAGGTGGGGTCGAGGACACCGAGCTCGTCGATGGCATAGTCATTGACAAGGAGGTCGTTCATCCGGGAATGCCGAAGAAGGTGAAGAACGCGAAAATAGTTGTGCTCAAGGCCGCCCTCGAGGTCAAGGAGACTGAAACAGACGCGGAAATCAGGATAACCGACCCGGAGATGCTCCAGAAGTTCATCGAGCAGGAGGAGAAGATGATCAAGGACATGGTTGACAAGATCGCCGAGACTGGGGCCAACGTTGTCTTCTGCCAGAAGGGCATCGACGACCTGGCCCAGTACTACCTGGCGAAGGCGGGAATTCTGGCGGTGAGGAGAGTCAAGCAGAGCGACATCGAGAAGATAGCAAAGGCAACAGGTGCGAGGATAATCACCGACCTGAGGGATCTGAGCGGCGAGGATCTTGGAGAGGCTGAGCTGGTCGAGGAGAAGAAGATCGGCGACGAGGAGATGGTGTTCATCAGAGGCTGCAAGAACCCGAAGGCCGTTACGATCCTTGTGAGAGGTGGAACGGAGCACATCGTCGATGAGGTCGAGAGGAGCCTCACCGACTCCCTTAAGGTGACTAAGGCTGCCATCGAGAACGGAAAGGTCGTTGCCGGTGGTGGCGCGCCAGAAATCGAGCTCTCCCTGAGGCTCAAGGAGTGGGCACCGAGCCTTGGTGGTAGAGAGCAGCTCGCCGCAGAGGCTTTCGCATCAGCGCTTGAGGTCATACCGAGGGCTCTGGCCGAGAACGCCGGCCTCGATCCAATAGACATACTGGTCGAGATGAGGAAGGCCCACGAGGACGGCAATGTCTACGCGGGCGTTGACGTGTTCAGTGGAAAGGTCGTGGACATGAAGGAGAAGGGTGTCCTCGAGCCGCTGAGAGTCAAGAAGCAGGCCATAAGCTCCGCAACCGAAGTGGCTATAATGATCCTGAGAATCGACGACGTCATCGCTGCCAAGGGCCTCGAGAAGGACAAGGACAAGGGCGGAGACGACTTCGACAGCGACTCCTCAAGCTCCGATGACGAATAACCTCTAAACTCTTTTCTTTAATTCTTCCAGAAGCCTGGCGAGCTTCTTGTCGAAATTTTCGTCCCTGAAGAACGGGTCTCCGAGAACCACGTGGTTGCAGGTTTTCAGAAGCTCAGCTGTTCTCAGCGCAACACCGCTTAAATCTCCCGAAAGCGTAAAGCGATTCAGCAGAAACCCTCTGAACCTTAAAATTTCCCTGAAATCCTGCAGATCGCTCAGGTCCTCGCCCCTCTGCCTCAGCTCGATCAGTCCCATCAGGTCTACGCTTCTCAACCTTTCGTAAACGCTCAGGTACCCCATTTCTCTGAGAAATGCCCTGCTGCTTCCCATCACCAGCACCGCTGCGAGCAGGAGGTCCTGTTCGAACTCCGATGGCAGAATGAGCGCAGGGCCGTAAGCGGCGTTGAAGCTCGACGAGCTAACGCCCGCTGCCCACCTGACGTGTTCTGGAGAGATGTGGTTCAGGAGCATCCCGTCTGCAGCCCTCGAGAGTTCGCCAATGCTCCTCCTCCCTGTTCCGCCTCCGAGGACGGGAAATGGAAGATTTTCTTTCAGCCACCTTATGCACTCGAGAGCTTCCGAAACCTTCCCACCATCTCCTGCAGCCACCCCAACCAAAACCCTGTCCTCGTAGTCCAGAAGTTTCTTCAGGTTCTGAAGGACTTCTCCGCACCTGCCAGCTCTCAAAATCCCGAATCCAACATTCAAATCCGTGCTCTCGAGGATCAGCCTGGCCACGTGAAACGGGCTCTTGAAGAAGTCAGACTCGCCTATCCACACAGTATCGACGTATTTCTCTGCCCTCTTCGCCTTCTCGAGAAGAGTCGCATCGTCGAAGTCCCCGTTGATGTTTACGCTTACCTCACCAATCCTCAATGAGCTTTCGAATGTCATCCTTCCTTATCTCCCGCTCATCCTTCTCGATCCTCATCTTTGGCCTGTAACCGAGCTTATCCCCGTATTCCTTCAGCACGATCTGGGCTGCGAGCTTCGCCATCTGATACGCTCTCTCGGCATCCTGGGTGGAAACCTTCACGTCCTTCTTTTCCTCGAGCCTCCTGTCCGAGAAGTAGCTGCAGAAAAGGCAGTTGTAGGGGTGGATTGGCTGAGGCTCTGCATCTATGTCGAGCCTCGTGTACGTTTCGAGCGCGCAGAACTTGCCATCGCTGTACCTGCACACCTTTGCCTTCTCCACCCCTTTTTTCCTTGCGAAGTTCACGAACTCGATCACTTCCTTGGGGATGTCCCTCTTCCTCTTGAAGAAGTACCACTCGAGAAGCTGATTTATGAACTCCGACGGAGATAGCCCGAGCTCCTCACACTTCCTCAGGAGTGCGCGCTCTATGTCCGCAGGAAGGTCCACGTTCACTCTCATTTCTTCTTCTTGCCCTTCTTACCCTCGGCAGGTTTTTCATCCTGAACCTCTGTACCCCTGCTCTCATCTCCGCCGAACAGCCTCGCCAGCCTGTGGAAGCCCTTGGCGTTTGCGGTCACGGGGTCGTCGGGAACCCTGATCTCACCAATATCCCTGAAGTGTTCCCTGAACTCGTCGTAAACACCAGGAAGCTTTGCTCCACCTCCCGTCAGAATTATGTTCTCGACAAGCGAAACGGACAGCCCCTCGAGGAGCATGTTGACCCTGTTCACTATCCTCTCCACCCACGACCTCATCATCTCGGTGTAGTCGTCCATGACATCCTCCCTCTTTATCGCTATCTTCTTGCCACCCCTCACCCTTCCGACCTCAAAGCTGTCCTCGGACAGGAGCTTCGTCATCTCCTCAGGCGTTATGGTTATGCCGAACCTGTTCCTGATCGCCATTTCCATACCCTCGTAGATTTTGTCCACGCCCACGAGCAGCGTGTCTCCCTTCAGATACTCCATGTCTGCGAGCACAACAGCGTCGGTCGTTCCAAAACCTATGTCTATACACACTCCCGTGCTGACGCCCATGTATGCCATCGAACCAACTGGCTGGGGCAGCAGTATTACGTCACACCCGAGCGCCTGCTTCAGCTCGCTCACCAGCTCGGCCCTCTCCTTCTTGGAACTCTTTACCGGCAATCCCGTTGCTATCAGCTTCTCTCCCTCTGCGTTCAGCAGTTTCAGCGCGTGTCTGGCGAGCTCGATGTACGAGTTGTGCATCAGCCTGCCCTCATGCAGTGGCCTGAGCACCTCAACATTTTCCATGTTCTGGGCCATGTAGGCAGCCTCGTCACCAACGTAAACCTCCCTCTCCTCCGATCCCTTGAGACTCCACTCCTTCTCCTCTCCGTAAACCACCAGGCTCGGGAAAATCGTGACGCTCTCACCATCAGCAGTGGCCTTCGTGTAATTCGTGCCGATGTCAAGACCGATGTATCTCATGAGGTTAGAGATGAACACGAAAATTAAAAAAGTTTGCATTAAAAGAGAGGAGCGAAGAGGTTACCTCGCCCCCTAGATAAATGCCTTCACGTCCTCCGGAACGCTTTTCTCTGCCGATTTGTTCAGCACACCATCGTCAAGGAAGTCAATCGTATCATAGATGATCTGCCTCATATACTTCGGGTTGTGGACGAATGCACCGGGTTCGCGAGCAAGCAGGTTGAGGTTGTACGCGGCTCCAAGAACGTCCCTGCTCGGCCAGTCCTTGAACGCGTTTGCAAACGTGTGCTCCTCAGCATTGGGCGTGCCGTAGAAGTACGGATACCTCTCCTCGTCGTAGTAGATGCCCTTCTCCGCCAGAAGCTTTTCAATTGTCTTTAACGCAGATTCGTACTGAGATTTTCTCTCGTTTATCGTTGATATCAGGGCATTCTTGTCATCTCCGTGGCACTTCTTGCAGAGCGTGTCGTACGCCTTGATGTCCACTACAGCCCCATTTTCGACCACAACAGCCTCAAATGTGTGGTCTGCATTGTTCATGTGGCATGCGGTGCAGAGACCATCCATACTTGCGTGCGGGTTGGATGCAACATAGTCCCTTCCCTCAAACTCGTAAGGCAGGGTTCTGAAGATTATGCCTCCCACAACGCCGTACCCGAAAATCTTAGGGTTAACTATTAATAATTAAAAACGTAAAAAAGAGTTTCGGGTGAATTGCCATGAGAAGAGTGTTGCTGGCACTCTTGGTTTCTGCCCTATTGATTACCATAGCAAGCGCAAATGAGTGCATCGACTGCCACAGACAGGTGACTCCCGGCATAGTTGACCAGTGGCTTTCAGGGAATATGAGCAAGTACTTCGGCTGTGAGGCCTGTCATGGAAGTGATCATAAAAGCTCTGACGACTGGCAGAATGCGAAAATGCCAACTCCTGACACCTGCAAAGCCTGTCACCCCAAGCAATACAACCAGTATGCAAGCGGGAAGCACTACTATGCATGGATAGCCATGAACGCCATGCCCGCACTCCAGCACGTACCGAATCCTCAAAGGGATCTTGAGGGATTTAAAGGATGCAGCGGATGCCACAAAATAGGACACATCGAGGAGAAGGAGGGGTACAGGTACGGTGCTGCTGCATGTGATTCCTGCCACACCCGCCACAAGTTCAGCAAAGAGGAGGCAAGAAAGCCTGAGGCCTGTTTACCGTGCCACATGGGCTTTGACCATCCACAGTACGAGATGTGGTCCACCAGCAAGCACGGAGTCATATACAGGATTGAAGGAGACACGGGCAGGGCACCAAAATGTCAGACCTGCCACATGGCCAACGGAAATCACAGCGTCATGACCGCATGGGGATTCCTGGCCCTGAGGGTTCCTGAAGATGATGAGGAGTGGTGGAAGGACAGAGTAACGATCCTGCAGGCCCTCGGAGTGCTGGATGAGGACGGAAATCCGACGGAGAGGTTTGAAATTGTCAAGGCGGGCAAGGTTGCGAGACTGAGCAAGGAAGAATGGCAGGCAGAGAGGGAAAGAATGATCGCAGTATGCAGCCAGTGCCATTCTGAAAACTTCGCCAGAGAACAGCTTGAAGCTGGTGACAAAATGATAAGGGAAGCAGACAGAGTGTTTGCAGAAGCTATAAGGACTGTTAAGGAGCTTTATGATCTCGGAATACTTGAAAAGCCAGATGACTGGAAATACGCTCCCGACCTGCTGCAGTTCTATGAGGTCAAAACACCGATAGAGGAGGAACTCTACCTGATGTTCATGGAGTACAGAATGAGGACATTTCAGGGAGCGTTCCACATGAACCCGGACTACAGCTTCTGGTATGGGTGGGCACCACTCAAAGAGTCACTGATCAAAATAAAGTACGAGGCCGAGAAACTTAAGGCTGAAAAGCTCGGAGAGAGCGAGGTGGTTACAACTACAACACCAGCTCCGGAAAAAACAGAAGCTCAAGAAACTAAATCAACTCCAGGATTTGAAGGCATCGTTACAGCCTTAGCAATAGTTTCGGCAATGATATTTGCAGGAAGGCGTGCAAAATAACTCCTCTAATTTTTTATCCTGAAGGCTTTACTGCCGAAGCACAAAACCCGAACTTTTAAATTTTATTCTGCAAAATCAGAGACCATGTTCGACAGAAAGACGAGGATGATGCTCATAATGGGCGTGCTGAACGACTGTTTTGGAGACATAAGGACGACGGTAACCAACCTCTCGGACTTCGTGGGCTCGCACCCAGACTTTGAGGAAGTAGACGAGCTGGGGCTTAGAGAGATACTGAACGCAGCGATGGAGCTCGAGAGAAAGATACTCGAGGCGATGGATAAGGCCAAAAAAGAGATATACGGCTGATCACAGAAGATTTGCTATCTCTTCCGCCATCTCCATTGTCCTGAGACTTCCTCCCAGGTCTGGAGTTGTTTTGCCTTCTGCAATGACCTTTTCCACTGCCCTCTCCACTTCATCTGCCTCGCTGACGTGGCCGAAGTGTCTGAGCATCATGCACGCAGTCAGGATCATTGCCGTCGGGTTGGCAATACCCTTTCCGGCTATGTCGAAAGCTGCCCCGTGCACGGGCTCGAAAATTGCGTAGCTCTCCCCCACGTTTGCCGATGGTGCAAGCCCGAGCCCGCCAACAACTCCCGCTGCAAGGTCTGAAACGATGTCGCCGAACATGTTTGTCGTCACGATCACATCAAACATCTGGGGTTTCATGGCCATGTACATGCAGGCTGCATCTATGTAGTAGTCGTTCGCCTCTACGCCCACATACTCTCCGGCAACCTCGTAGAACACCTGCCTGAAGAGTCCGCACGTCTTCTTCATCACGTTCGCCTTGTGCAGGGCCGTAACCCTTTTCCTGCCCTCCCTTTTTGCAAGCTCGAAAGCGTATCTAACAATCCTCTCGCTCGCCTTCCTCGTTATCACCCTCACAGCCTCGGTTATGCCATCAGCGACCTCAAACTCCAGGCCTTTGTAGAGACATTCGGTGTTCTCTCTCACAATGACCATGTTAACGTTCTCGTGCAAAGCCGGAACGCCATTAAACGTTCTTGCAGGCCTTATGTTGGCGAAGGTGTTGAGCTCCTGCCTCAGCCTGACTATGACGTCCGCTGCGGTCTCTCCAGCCGCTCCAAAAAGCACAGCATCGCACTTCCTGACCTCCTCGAGCGTTTCGTCCGGCAGGGGTTTGCCGTACTTCTCCTCGGCCCCATCTCCAGCTTCGAGCCAGACGTACTCGAACGGCAAGTCGAGTCTTTCGAGGATTAGCATCGCCGCGTCCATCACCTCTCTGCCAATCCCATCTCCAGGAATCACAGCGATTCTCTTCATCTCGACTCACCGTAGAGTTTCCTGGCGTAGCTCACAAGCCCGCCGCTCTCGAGAATCTCCTTCAGGAAGTCGGGCAGAGGTGTGAAAGCGTATTCCTCTCCCTTCGTCCTGTTGATTACCACGTTCCTCCCGTAGTCGATCTCGAGCTCGTCACCATCATCAATTCTGTCCGCATCCCTGCACTCAATCGCCTTGAGGCCGATGTTTATGGCGTTCCTGAAGAATATCCTCGCGTAGCTTTTAGCAATAACAGCTTCAATCCTGCAGGCCTTCAGGGCTATTGGAGCGTGCTCCCTGCTCGACCCGCATCCAAAGTTCTCTCCCGCAACGACAAAATCGCCTTCCCTGACATTCTCTGCAAACTCCGGTCTGACGTTCTCGAAAACGTGCTTCGCAAGCTCCTCAGGATCGTTTATTACCAAGTACTTCCCCTGAATGATGACATCAGTGTCAATGTCGTCTCCAAACTTCCATGCTCTGCCCATGCTGTACTGTGGCAGTGACGAAGTTATAAAGTTTCCCGATGGTTCGGAAAAACCTTTTTATCTTCCCGACCTTTAAAAATCAGCATGAAAATTAATGAGGTTTTTGACAATGTGTACTGCGTGGACGTCATGGTGGCTGGAGAGGAGAAGATCATCTCTTCATACATTCTGGACTTCGAGAGGAAGGCTGTTATCGAGCCGGGCCCCCAGAGCTCGATCGGAAACGTGGTCGAGGCCCTCGAGGAGATAGGAATGAGGAGGCTCGACTACGTGTTCGTCACCCACGTTCACCTCGACCACGGTGGGGGAGCTGGAGGGCTCGCGAACAGGTACGGGGCCAAGGTCGTGTGCCACGAAAGGGGGAAAAGGCACATCATAAACCCTGACAGGCTGTGGAAAGCATCTCTCGACTTCAGTCCCAGGTCCAGAATCTACGGAAAGCCGGAAAGTGTAGATTACGGGCAGGTTGTATCTGCGAGAGATGGTGAGGTGTTCAGCCTCGGCGACGTGGAGGTGAAGGTGATCGAGACTCCAGGACATGCTCCCCACCACCTGAGCTTCTTCCTGCGGGACTTCAGGATGCTGTTCCCCGGGGACTCTGCGGGAATGTGCGCTGACGGCGTGGTGATACCCACCACGCCACCTCCCTTCGATCTCGAGCTGTGGAAGGAGTCCGTGATCAGGATGATCTCCTTAAACCCGCAGTACGTGGCCTACACACACTTCGGAATGCATGACGCGGACGAGCTGCTCGAAAGCGTTCTTGAGACTCTCGAGAGGTGGGTGAGCATTGCAGAAAGGGCCGAGAGATTCGAGGATTTTGTGAGCGCGGTGGAGGAGAGAGACGGGCAGTTCAGGAAGTTCATGGAGCTGTACAGCCAGTCCGGGATAATGAGGGAGTGGGCCGTGCACGGCTTCAAAGGAATCTACGAGGCGGTGAAAAATAAATAGCGCTGCAGTAATGGTTGTGCATGAGGGTCAGGTTCATAACATCAAACAGGGGGAAGTTCGAGGAGCTGAGAGAGATCGGGAAGAGCTTTGGCGTTGAGGTTGAGTGGGTTGAGATGGAGTACTTGGAGCCGCAGGGAAGCGACCTCGAGTTCGTCGCGAGGAAGAGCGCTGAGATGCTCGTAAATGAGGTCGAGCCACCGTTCTTCGTGGAGGACAGCGGCCTGTTCATAGACGCTCTCAACGGATTTCCGGGGGTTTACTCGTCCTTCGTGTTCAAAACCATAGGGAACGATGGAGTGCTGAAGCTCATGGAGGGGGTCGAGGACAGGGGTGCCAGGTTCGTGTGCGTCATCGCTTTCAGCGATGGTGAGCGCGTAAAGACGTTCGCGGGAGAGGTGAAGGGGAGGATAGCGATGGAAAAGAGGGGAGAGTGGGGCTTCGGCTACGACCCAATCTTCGAGGTTGACGGCAGGACGTTTGCCGAGATGGGGGAGGAGAAAAACGAGATGAGTCACCGCAGGAGGGCTGCAGAAAAGTTTTTCAGCTGGCTGGCAAAAAATTTTTAACCGAGCCTTAGTCGTTGAGGGCAGGGGTTGATAAAAATGGCCAGGATTCACGCAAGAAGAAGAGGTAAGTCAGGATCAAAGAGAGTTTACAGGGATGTTCCTCCAGAATGGGTGGACATGAAGCCAGAAGAGGTGGAGGAGCTCGTCCTGAAACTCTACGACGAGGGATACGAGCCGAGCATGATCGGGATGGTGCTCAGGGACACCTACGGAATACCCTCGGTCAAGCAGGTCACCGGAAAGAAGATCGTCGAGATCCTGAAGGAGAACGGGGCGGAGATCAAGCTTCCGGAGGACATAAAGTCGCTCATAAGGAAGGCAATAAACCTCAGAAAGCACCTCGAGGTGCACAGGAAGGACCTGCACAACAGGAGGGGGTTGCAGCTGATAGAGGCGAAGATACACAGGCTCGCGAGCTACTACAAGGAGAAGGGAGTTCTGCCCAAGGACTGGAAGTACGACCCGGTCAAGCTCGAGATCGAGCTGTTCAGGTAATGTCGAGGCTAAGAGGCCATCACCTGATCTGCCTAAATTTTTTTAGAGGCGAGGGCTACAGCCCGGAATTCGTCGAAAACCTCAAAGCTGTCCTCTCAGACGGGGAAATTCAGGTCGTTTTTGGTGCTGACGACGTCTGCGTGATGTGTCCCTACCTCAGGGACGGGCTGTGCTCGTACTCCGACAGCTCGGAAGAAGAGGTGACCGAGCTGGACCAGATGGCCTACAGGCTTCTCGGCATTTACCCAGGGCAGAGAACCACGTGGCAGGAAGTCAGGGACAGACTGTCTGACGTGATGGGAGTCTGGAAGAAGTTTGCGTGCAGCAGCTGTGACTGGAAAGCGGTGTGCGAGAAGCATGAGGACTGGCAGGAGTATCTGTGACGAGATCGTCGCGTACGGGCACGAGAACATAACCGCAAGGCACAGGACGACGCTCGAGGTCACCAAGGACAGAGAGGTCACGCCGAGAGGAGACTGCATAATTGGAGTGAGGGCAAGCAAGTCGGTGAGAGACCTGAGTGACGAGCTCAGGAGAGCCATAATGTCTGCGGAGAGGCTGAACATTTCGCTCGAACTACCGGACTACGGGATGAGTGTTTCCTTCAGTGCTGAAGGCAGTGAGAGGCTAACCCTCACTCACGAGAGAGATGTCGTTGTCAGAAAAAGCGATTTCGCGTGCAGCAGAACCCTTGCCGTAAGATCCTCCCTCGCCGCGAGGGATCTGGACAGGGAGTTCGTCGATCTGCTGAGGGACAGAAAAACGCTCCTGATGATGAAAATATGGGTCTGAAAAAATTTATATTTTTGCCGTGAGAAAAAGATTTGATGGATTCAGGAAACGAGGTTTTCAGAAGGGTTTACCTGAGCCTCGCCGTTTCATTCATCTTCGGGCTTGTACTGTACTTCATGCTCACGGGTCTGTACAGCATAGTCACAACGATGAAAACGTTTCTCAGCATATCCCACACCCTGCTCGTCTTCGCGGTTACCTTCGTCACAGCCTCCGTGATAATAGAGCACAGGAGCGTGTCAGAGAGCGGGAAGCCGTACTACTTAGTGGGAGGGTTCGTGGTCGCGATTGTTGTAACATTCCTCTTTGTGTGCACGACCAACGGGGTGATGATGGCCATAAGGTACGGCATACCCCCAGCAGAAGAGTTCGTGCTCTACCTCTCGATACTCTCGGCCCTTGCATTTACAATGTTGAAGATAGTAGAGAGCTCCACGAGGAGGTACTGAGGTTGCCCAACAAAAAAGCCCGCAGCTAAAATAAAAATTAAATCAAACCTGCCCTCTGCAGGAGGAGGATGTCCTCTGTCTCGAGCTTCTCTCCCTTCTTGAACATTTCGTAGATCTCCTTCGCCCTTCTCATGAGCTCCTCTCTCTCCCTCTGCTCCCTGCTCTTGCTCTGCTTGGCCTTCAGCGCCTTTATGACCTTTTCGAGGTCCTTGATGTCCTTCCTCGCCTTTATTATCTCCGCGTGATACCTGTCCGCCTCCTTCCTCGTTTCGACGAACTTCTGGTGCATCTCGTCCGCCTGCTTCCTTACCTCATCCACCTGCTTCAGTATCTCGACTATCTCCGCATGCACCCTGTCCGCCTCGTCCTGGTACTTCTTCAGCTCTTCCGTTAGCGCCCTGACCTCCTCCTTGAGCTGCTTGATCTCCGCTATCAGCCTCTTGAACTCCTCGTGTTTCTCGAGCTGCTGCTTCCTCTCCTCAAGCTCCTTTTTGAGCTTGGCTATCCTCTCAACAAGGGCCCTCTCCTTCTCTATGGTGAGCACTGCGGTCTGCTGCTTGAACTCGAGCCTCCTGATCTCCTTCTCTATCTCCCCGAGCGGCCTTCCGCCCCTGTCAATGTTCCTCCTGAGCTTGTCGAGCTCCTTGTAGAGTGCGTCCACCTTCTTGTGGAGCTCCTTCCTCTGGTTTCTGATCTCCCGCGCCTTGGCGTTGTACTCGTCCCTCGTCTTTTTGAGCTCTCTAACTTTCGCAAGGAGTTCCTTGGCCTTAGTATTCAGCTCGTTCCTCTTTTCAGCAAACTTCCTCGACTCCTCGTTGAGTTCATCCCTCTTCTTGATAAAATCCCTGAGATCCCTTTCGAGCTGCTCCTTCCGCTCCACCAACTTTTCCAGCATCATGGTCTCACAACAGCAAGCTTTGTGGTTGCTTAAACGCAGAAAGCTGACGGGAATTTAAACTTTATGCTGTCCAGTTCTGAAATTGGAATATAAAGGTTTCGGGATTTTGCCGCTCCAGTTGACTGCGGCCGCGAGCCGGGTGAATCGCAATGTTAAAAAGTGAAAAATTCGTTCTGCGTGAGATCAGCAGAGGTCCGGGAATTCGTATGCGGGGTGCTCTTCAAACGTGAACTTGATGGTGCTGAACTCCCTCTTGAGCTCCCTCACCCTCTCTCTCGCCGCTTTCACATCCATTGCGCCTGAGGTAACTCCGTAGATTATCTCCGCTATTTCCTCCATCTCCTGCTCCTTCATCCCGAGTCTCGTGAGCTCCTGAACGCCCATCCTTATTCCCGATGGGTTTGACGTGTCCTTCAGAGCGTCCCACGGGAGAAGGTTCTTGTTGAGAATTATTCCAGCGTTCTCCAGCATTTCGGCAACCTTAGCACCTCCGCCGAACCTCCTCACATCCACCGCGACCTGGTGGGAGAGCGTGAATCCCCTGTGCCCGCCCACAACATCCATTCCGAGATCGCTGAGCTTTTCGGCAAGCCTCTTAGCGTTCTTCACCGTCTGCTCCGCATATTCCCTGCCAAAGAGCTTCATCTCCATCGCAGAGACGACGTACCCTGCAAGGGTGTTCAGGTGGTGGTTGCTGATGACGCCCGGAAACACGGCCCTGTCTATTTTCTCAGCTATGTCCCGGGTCGACAGGATCACGGCCCTCTGAGGACCAAAGAACGTCTTGTGTGTTGAGCCTGTCATCACGTCCGCCCCCTCCTTCAGCGGCTGCTGGAACTTCTTGCCAGCAATCAAGCCGAGAACATGGCTCGCATCGTACATGACCTTAGCCCCGATCTCGCCCGCGATTTCGCTGATCTCCCTCACGGGCTGCGGGAACAGGATCAGGCTCGAGCCGAGTATGAAGAGCTTCGGCTTCTCCCTCATCGCGAGTTTTCTCGTCTCATCTACGTCAATCTCAAACGCCTCGTTGTCGAACGGGTAGTAGCTGACCCTCAGACCCCTTATCCCTGCAGATGAGACGGTGTCGTGGCTGATGTGGCCACCACACGGGACTGAGAGAGCCATCACCCTGTCTCCAGGATTCGTGAGAGCAAAAAACGCAGCAGTGTTTGCCACAACACCGCTTATCGGCTGAACATTCGCATGCTCAGCCTCAAAAAGCTCCTTTGTGAGAGAAATGGCGAGGCTCTCAATCTCGTCTATGAACGCGCATCCCTGATAGTACCTCTCGCCAACCCTGCCCTCGGCATACCTGTGGCCGAGGTCGGAAACGTAACACCTCCTCACAAACCTGCTCGTCAGATTTTCGCTCGCAATCATGGGGAGGGAGTCAGCGTAAAACCTGTGATGCCTGTCAATTATCCCGTACACTTCCCGGTAATCCATGGATTTCAGGTGTTCAGATTACTTTTTAAATTTTTGCGCTGCGCGGTATCTGCCCTGAAGGCATGAGATCAGCCGGAGCTTCTTGAGAGCCACACAACGACCAGCAGGACGAAGACGAGTCCCGAAAAAGCGGTCCCGAGCACAACCTTTCCGGAAACGAGCCCTAAGTTGTAGATCAGGGTGGCTGTGAACACCGCAGCCAGCAGCACCTGCACTGCCAGGAAAACCAAATACGGTCTCTCCACCGGAAGCCTGAGTATCAGAGGCTCCTTCGCCGAGAATGCTGTCAGAGCGATCACCGAAAGCATCACTGTTGAGGGGATCACCAGAATCCCGGCAACCTTGCCCGCAAACCCGTCTGGAGCTCCATCCATGGTAAAGTGAACTGCGACGATGTCAGGAAGGGAGTTCCAGGAAAGGGCTGCGATGAGCAGATATACGAGCAGTGGGACGGTCTGAAGCAGGACGGGCTTCCCCACACTTCCGGCAGAGAAGGGCTTCATTTCTCCTGGAGGGGATGACATGTCTTCCATCTCGTACGTCTCCTTGGCTATCCGGTAGCTGACGTACACAAGGGGAACGAGAGATAGAAGATAGATGGCGATGAAGGCGAGGATCGGGGGGTTGAGCAGAAGGACGGCAAGCAGCATGGCCACTCCAACGAGCACGCTGTAAGCGCCGGCAAACGTGTTGGCCTTCTTCCACGCCTCTCTCGAGAGGTAAGTGTATCCCATTCTCACCCCAACGTACGGGTTTGGCCTGTCCCTCACAAGCAGCGTGACGATTCCCATAAAGACCA
>NZ_JBPLZQ010000058.1:0-10152 GCF_054018175.1 Geoglobus sp. | reverse complement strand
CTGACGATAAGTGCCTCGTATTGCTCTATTATCCTCTCCAGCTCCTCCTCACTTATCCCCGGCCTCACATCTACTTCGAGGCCTTCTTTTTTCATTCTTTCAATTGCCTCCTCAGCGATATTGCTGGCTACGAGAACTTTCATCGGATTCAGCTGAATCTGGCTTAATATAAATTTTTTTGAACACGATTTCGACAGCAATATCGCCCAAACATAACAAAAAATTGTGAAGAATGGCCGGGCTGACATCACTTCCTTCCGTTCCTTGTCACGACCTCGCCCGTCCTGATCCTCACCGACTTCTCCACAGGGATCACGAAGATCCTCCCGTCACCGAACCTCCCCGTTCTCGCGTTCCTGCAGATTATCTCAACGACCTCATCAACATCCTCATCGTCAACGACTATCTCCAGCTTCATCTTGTGGAGCAGGTCCACCTCTATGGTGCTCCCCCTGTACTGCAGCTGAATGCCCTTCTGCTCACCCCTTCCCTTGACCTCCGTGACCGTCATGCCCACGTAGCCCTTCTCCGCCAGCGCATCCTCCACTGCCTCAAACTTCTCGGGCCTTATTATCGCGACCACCATCTTCATGCGTATCCCACCTCTCCGTGCTGGGATATGTCAAGTCCGACGTACTCCTCCTCGAGGCTCACCCTCAGTGAGATTGCTGAATCGACGATCTTCGCTATCGCAAATGTAACCGCGAGTGAGTAGATCACAGTTATAGCGACAGCCATTATCTGAACCGCCAGCAGAGACGGGTTTCCGTAAAGCAGACCTGCATACCCTCCTATCGAGGGGTTCGCGAATATCCCAATCGCAACGCTCCCGAGAGCTCCGCCAACTCCGTGCACAGCCCACGCATCAAGGGACTCGTCGATGCCCTTCCGTATCCTGAACTCGAGCGCTGCAAAGCAAACGATTCCAGAGGCTATGCCTATGAGGACCGCAGCATGGACATCAACGAATCCTGCAGCTGGTGTTATTGTTGCGAGACCCGCAATGACACCGGTGATGATTCCGAGACTCCCAGGCTTTCCCTTCATCCAGCTTATCGCCATCCAGGTGATTCCGGCAAAGCAGGATGCTACGAAAGTAACCGTTATCGCGTTCACGGCGATCTCATTTGCAGCGAGGGCACTGCCACCGTTAAACCCAAACCAGCCGAACCAGAGCATCGCACCCCCTATCAGAGTGAGCGGAATGCTGTGGGGCTCAATGGGGTGCTCTCCGTAACCGTACCTCCTGCCGAGAACGAGTGCAAGAGCGAGTGCTCCGAATCCTGAGCTGACGTGAACCACCATCCCTCCCGCGAAGTCGAGTGCACCCATCTTCGCAAGCCACCCACCACCCCACAGCCAGTGTGCGAACGGTATGTAAACGAGGGTAACCCAGAGAGCCCCGAACACCAGGAAGGCCGAGAACTTCATCCTCTCCGCTATTGCCGAGGTGATTATCGCGAGCGTGACTGCCGCGAACATCATCTGGTATATCATGAACAGCATCTCCGGAATGCTGCCGTTGCCGCCTATGCCAACACCGCCGAGGAAAACCTTGCCGAGGTCACCGATGAGTCCTGCGACATCTCCGGAAAACGCCAGTGAGTAGCCGTAGACCACCCAAAGAACTCCAACGAGTATCGCAGAGACCAGGCTGAGTGATATCATTGACACGACGTTTTTCTTCCTCACCATTCCCGCGTAGAACAGCCCGACTCCGGGGATCATCAGCATCACGAGAGCTGTTGAGGCAAGTATCCACGCAACATCACCTGCTTCCATGGCATTCTGAAAATTTGATAAACATTTAAGGTTATTTAGTAAGTTTTCTGAAATTTTCAGAAAATTTGAGGAACATCTGAAAATCGCTAAACAAATTTTAGATGATTCGCCGAATAATGGAAAAATTTCCAATCTCTTAACTTTTTAGGAAAAAATTCCAGTTTAAGTTAACTATTTTTAGAATTTTACCGGATCGATCAAAAATTTTTTAAATTTGTTTCGTTAGGTGTGGTCATGAAGAACCCGCCCAGGATATCCGTGGCTCTCGACGGCGAAACATACGAGATATTCACAGAGTTAAGGGAATCTTTCAGCAGCGTCAGCGAGATGTTCAGGGAGCTCCTGAAGTTTTACAGCCGGTTCAGGTTCCTCGAAAGTCACGACCCGTTCATGATAAAGACATACGTGGAGATGCTCTCAGGAGGTGAACACGTTATCCTGGACATTGACCACTGGGTCGCCTTTCTCAAGTTCATGAACACCCACCCGGAAAAGGAGAGGTTCTGGGAGATACACCACAGCATTTCAAAGGCACATGCGGAGGAGTTTTCGGGCAGAGACATGGAGTTCATTCTACGAAGGCTCGAAGCGTGCAACTTCTTCAGAGTCAGCGTTAAGAAGGGAGAGTACACGCTCGTTCTTGGAAATGATGAGGTCAAGGAGTTCGTCAGAAAGTTTCTCGAGGGTGTGTTCGAGGGAATGGGTGTTAAGGTCGAGATAAAGGAGGAGATAGCAAAACTCAGGGTGAAAATCCAGAAATAGGGGTCTGCCAAGATGTGCGGTAACACATGAAGTCTGAGGTCAAACGCTCGAAAGTGTTTTTAACACACAGAGTGGGCTGAAATCATGAGAGCAGTCCTCTGTAACTCCTGCTCACACGTCGACGTGAACAAAATTGCCGAAAATTTAAACTGTGACGTTGAGGTAGTCGAAGAGTGTACCGGGGTGAGTGCAGATCTCGTCAGCTGTCCTGTTCTGTCCAGTGACGCGAAAGTGGTTGACCTTAGGCTTGTTGAGAGGTTGTTTCACAACCCGGAAAGGGTAGCCTCGTCCTGGATGAATTCCGAGCTCATCACCTCCAGCCCGGAGTACGACGTAATCGAAACGGGATATGAGATCGTTTACGTGGGCAGCAACCCTGAGGTGGTGAGAACCCTGAGTGAGGTCGCCAGTGTTGCGGTGATAACCGAGAGCGAGGAGGCAGTAACGGAGCTCTACCCCTTCAGGCACAGAATATTCTACGGAAGAGTGAGGAACATCACGGGAGAACTCGGAAGGCTGAAGGTGACCGTTGAGGGTGAGGATCTCCTGAAAGAGGAGCAGGGCATTTTCGAGATTGAGTGCGGAATGGCGATCGTGCCTCATGATGCCAAGTGGTCAAACACCGGAGTCATCAAACACGAGAACGAGTACAGATCAGTGACAGAGGCGATTCTGAGGCTCGGCAGCGTTAAGGTGGCAAAATCCGTAAAAATAGACGCGAATCTCTGTGCCACTGAAAAAAGCGGAATGTCCGGATGCACGTTTTGCCTCAGGTGCCCGAACGCGTCTGTGAGAAGGGAGAATGGAAGGATCGTGGTCGATCATCTCTCGTGTCTGGCATGCGGCTACTGCACATCGGTGTGCCCCACCGGGGCAGCTCGGAGCAGCGCTTTACCCTTCGATGCACTGATTGAGAAGATAGACCTCGCAGAAAGCGACACTATTGTTTTCATCTGCGAGAAAGCCCTCGGAAACCTGTACTCACTCAGCAGGAAAGGCGTAAAGCTTCCGGAGGCTCACATCGTTACAGTCCCGTGTCTAAATTACGTCTCTGACGTCCACTACCTATACGCGGTTCTGAGAGGGAGTCACGCAGTTGGCGTTCCCTGCGAGTGCGGATCCGGAATGTACGGTGATTTTGTCGATCTGGCAAACGAGATACTATCCGCTTTCGGATACCCCGAGGTAGAGATCACGGACGTTAATGGGCTGAACACCGTCCTGCACGAGCTGAAAGATAAACGCCACCCTGGAGGGATAATTGAGAGGGTGGACGGCTCGGGAAGGGTACTCATGGCGGCGATGCTGGCCAAGCTCTCGTCTCTCGAGGTCAGGAGTGGCACGGGCAGGATAAGCACGGACCGCTTCGCAGAGATAAGCATATCCGACAGCTGCACATTCTGCAAGACGTGTCAGGCATTCTGTCCGACCGGTGCGATCAGGAGGATGCCTGACGAGTCGAGAATATACTTCAACCACGCCCTGTGCATCTCGTGCAGGCTGTGTGAAAGGGCGTGTCCGGAAGGGGCAATAACCGTCGAGCAGGGGTTAAATCTCGAAAAGCTGTCGGAATTTGCTGTGTTCGAGACGGAGATGGTGGAGTGTCCATCGTGCGGGAGGAAACACATATCCAGGAAGGCACACGAAAAGCTGTCTCAGATACTGGGTCTGAAGGTGTCCACCATGTACTGCGAAGAATGCAGGCCGAAAATGATACTGGAGACGGTATACAACGAGTTGAAGGGTGATGAGAGGTGACAGGAATCGAGGAGATACTGAGGGGTAGGGCTGGTCTCTACTACCTCCTCTCGTCACTTTTCAAAAACCCACCGGGACCGGATTTTCTAACCGATCTGAGAGACGGAAGGCTGAGCGTTCCAGACGTCGACGGAATACGCAGGGGGTTTGAGGTCATGAGATCCCACGTCTCGTCTTTTGAAAGCATCGAGGACGCAGAAACTGCGGTCAAGCAGGAGTTCACCGAGCTCTTTATAGGTCCGTTTGGCTCGCCCGTGTCCCCCGTTCAGTCAACGTACGAGGGGGACGAGCCATACAGGGAGGTCAGCGCGAGGGTGATGGGGAAATACATGAAAATGGGCTACAGGAAAGCTGTGAAAGAGGAGCCTCCGGATCACATCGCAGTTGAGCTTGCGTTTTTGGGCGAGAGCTGCATGAATGCCGTAAACCCCGAAATGAGGATAAACGAGCTGAGAAATCAGAAGCGGTTTCTCGAGGAGGAGCTGACGAAGTGGGTGTTCCAGTTCTGTGAGGAGGTCAAGAAAAGAGGAAAATTCTACAGGGGTGTCGCCATTGTGCTCGAAGAATTCATGAAGCTGGAGAGAGAGCTGATCCCCGAACTCATGCACCACGAACTCTAACCTTTTATCCCCCTGACGATTCCTGCGATGTTTGCCACCGCGAAGATCAGTGTAATCGCCATGGCAACATTCAGCACTGCCGCCGTGACGGGGTTGCTTTCAATGATCCTCAGTCCGGCGAGACCCTCCATACCCGTGACGTAGAGAACGTACCCCAGCATCAGAGTTGTCACGATGACCACCGCAGCTCCCACGAGGGCAATGTAGCTGAACCCGCTGTGCTCATCTCTGCCTTCCACCATTTCAGCGCTGCCAACCCACTCCGGATGTTCCAGTTCGGCCTTTCTCAGAGATACCTTACCCGTGAATATGCTCATGTTTACGGGGTAGTTCCCCGGGGTCAGATGCAGTACCGTTGCGTGGGCGAAGATGAACAGCACGAAGAACACTGCAACGGCCGCGTGAATCAGCCGCACGGCGAAAAACAGGGCCGGATTGGACTCTATGAAGCTGAACGGGAACCACATTATCAGCCCCGTGACGACCTCAATGAGCGCGAGCAGCGGAACGCCGAAGATGTCCGCAACCATAATCCAGTCATACTTGCCAGCTTTTGGCCTCTCCTTGCTCACCCCGAGTGCCCAGAGGATGTCCTTGACCATATCTACTGCCAGTCTCGCAAAGAACCTGGGGGAGAGGGACAGGTTCGAGTCCCTTACCGCTCCGGTCAGCCTTTCAAGCAGGAAGTATATTCCGAAGTACACCATCGAGAACGTCAGGATTACCGCAAAAAGCCTGTGAAGAAGCATCGTCACCTGCGAGCCACCGAGCACACCCATAACCCATCCGAGCTCTTTGGAGAAGGTGATTGGCAGCCCAGTTATGATGAGCATGAAGATGGAGAGCGAGATCACGAAGTGGGCTGCGATCTGGGTTCTGGAAAACCTCCGAACGAGCATGGCATCACCTCAGTGCTCTTTATAGATCTTGTAAAACTTGAGGTACTCCACAGAAGTCAGAACCGCCACGACAACCGCGGCAAGCGTGAGAACGAGTTTGGCCAGGTATCCAATCTGGGTCGAAATGCCGAGTGCGGTCGTGTACTCGTCGCTTACCTCTGGAAGCAGCTTTCTGAAGTTGTTGTCGTTTATGTACTTCCCACCCATCGACCCGACATCGAAAATCGTGTAAATCAGCGGGCTCACTATTGCCAGACTCACCACGAAAGCGATTGCCGCCTTGGTGTCCATCACTGTTCACCTCAAAAAAATTTAGAAGGTCAGGAATATGCTCTCAATCTTCCCTGTTGCGAGGTACTCTCCAACCCTCTCTCTGAGTTTCTGAGCGATCTCAGCCTGCTCTCCTGCGAGCAGCGACTCGGTTGGACAGACCATTGCACACCTTGGGAGAGGGTCCCTCTCAATCTTCTTACCTGCCTGATCCTTCTGCTCGTATGGCTCAACGCAGAACGTGCACTTGTCCATCTTGCCCTTGCTTCCGAAGGCTCCGCTTTCCTGGAACTGAGGTGCTCCAAAGGGGCACGCAAAGGCGCAGTAGCCACACCCTATGCAGACGTCCTTGTTGACAAGCACAACACCATCGTCCCTCTTGTAGATGGCATTAACAGGGCATACCTTCATGCACGGCGGATCGTTGCAGTGAAGACAGGGCATGGGTATGTTCAGCTGTCCCGGCTCGCCCTCGTTGATCGTTATCACCTTGATCCTGTAAACGCCCTTCGGCGTGTTGTTGTAGTTCTTGCAGATGGCCTCACATCCCTTGCACTTTATGCAGAGGTTTGAGTGGGTGTCCACGACGAATTTGAGAGACATCCACCATCACCTCACGCCTCAGCATACTTCTCATTCAGATACTTCAGCACCTGATCGACGATTCCCTTCATCTTCTCGAGGTGTCCCATGAGCTCCTTCTCCTCACCGAGCTTGACCACATTGCATATTCCCGACTTCGTGTTCTGCATCTGAGTTTCTGGATCCCATCCGGGCGAATTCGTTACGTTTGCAGACTCTCCGTAAACGTACGGCCTGGTATCCATGTCATCGATCACCGGGAACCTGTCAAGGTACGGCTTGCCCTGGAACTGTCCACCCCAGTGGAACGGCATGAACACGACTCCCCTCGGCACTGCCCTCGTAACCCTCGCCTTGACGACGATTCTCGATGGGTCAGCACCGTACTCAAGTCCTCTCGGAGAGATCACCACAACCATGTCCCCGTCCTTAATGCCCCTCTCATTTGCGTCCGCAGGGTTGATCTCGACATACATTTCAGGCTGGAGCTCGGCGAGTATCCTGTTGCTTCTCGTCTCAGCACCACCACCCTGATGCTCGACCTGCCTGCCGGACGTCCAGATCAGCGGGAAGTACTCGTATATGTTGTACTCCTTGTACAGCTTCTGAAGCATTCTCGAGAGTATTGGCACCCTGTAGTGGAACTTTCCGTAGACCTCCTCGTCGTAGGTCGGGTACTTGTCTATGAGGTCTACTCTCGGAGTGTACACCGGCTCTCTGTGCACAGGAACGGGATCCTTCATGTTCCAGGCGTAGAACCTGGCCCTGCCCCTGCCGGATGGTACCATGTTCTTGTCCAGCCACTCGGAGTAGTCCGTGTTGAGGTCCGTGGCCCACCCGGGAACCTGGTCGTGGCCGTTGATGCCACTCAGGAGGGACTCGCCATCCGGAGCGGTTGTGCCCCACTTGACCCTGAAGTCGTGTCCACCCTCCCAGACGGGGATGTCGTTCCTGTAGAGGATCGGTGTTCCGGGATGCCTCTCGTTCCAGCACGGCCACGGCAATCCCCAGTACTCTCCATCGCACGGCCCACCTTCTGCCCTGAGGGTTTCGGGATTGAACGTGTAGTCGTACTCCTGCTGCCTCTTCAGCCTCCAGCTCTTCTGACCGATCATACCTATGGCCCTCGCACCGACGGTGATCTCCTTGTCGAGGACCTCTTCTGGAGTGATTTCCTCAGGAGGCTTGTTTCCGAAGTTTATCGTGAACTTCTCGTACAAACCGGGGTCGTACTTGTCGAGAGCCTTGACGAGACTGAGCAGAATCCACATGTCGTCTTTTGACTCGTAAAGCGGATCAATCACCTTGTTCCTCCACTGCACCTGCCTTCCGCTGTTTGTAACGCTACCACTCGCCTCCCACTCGGTTGCCGCTGGAAGCAGAATTATTCCATCGTCTCTTTCGGCCAGGGCGGCACCACTCTCAACAAACGGATCAACGAACACGAGCAGCTCTGCCTCCTCAAACGCCTTTTTAACCAGCCTCAGGTCTCCGAGGGAGGGCGTGGAGTGGCCCCACATGAAGATTATCTTTATGTCCGAGGGCTGATCTATCTTCATCGCCGATTCGACGGGGAATTCGTCCGTGTCTCCGGGAACAACTCCGACCGCAAACCTCGACATCGTGAATCCTTTCTTCTCCATGAACTCCTTGCTCGCAAACCTGCTCTTCAGCCACTCGTAGTCAACCTTCCAGACTTTCGCCCAGTGCCTCCACGCCTTCTCGCTGAGCCCGTAGTAGCTCGGGAGCGTGTGGCTCAAAACACACATGTCCGTGGCACCCTGCACGTTGTCGTGTCCTCTGAACGCGTTAACGCCACCACCCGGCTTACCGGCATTTCCAAGCAGCAGCTGGAGGATCGCAAACGCTCTTATGTTCTGCGAGCCAGTTTCGTGCTGTGTAGCACCCATCGCGTACTGGAGAGTCGCGGGCTTGTGCGTGGCGAGAATCTTCGCCGCCTCCCTGATCTTCTCCGCAGGAACGCCGGTAATGTCCTCAACGAGTTCCGGTGGGTACTGCATTATGACTTCCTTTACCTTATCGAAGCCGTAGGTCCTCTCTCTTATGAATTCCTCGTCGTACCATCCGTTTTTGATTATCTCGTATGCAATTCCCCAGATCAGAGGTATGTCGGTTCCCGGCCTGAACTGAAGGTGCAGGTCGCTGACAGCCGCAGTCCTGCTGAACCTCGGATCCGCGCAGATCAGAATGGCTCCCCTCTTCTTCGCCTCGTATATGTGGTAGAAGCTCACTGGATGTGCCTCGGCTGGATTCGAGAGGAACAGTATTGCCTTCGCGTTCCTCATGTCGTTGAAGTTGTTTGTCATCGCTCCGTATCCCCACGTGTTTCCGAGTCCGGCAACTGTTGTGGAGTGGCAGATTCTCGCCTGGTGGTCTATGTTGTTGGAACCCCAGAACGCCATGAACTTCCTCATCAGGTAGGCAGTTTCGTTGCTGACCTTGGCGGACCCTGCAAAGAACACCGCGTCTGGCCCGTACTTCTCCCGCACCTCCACCATCTTCCTCGCAATTGTGTCCAGGGCCTCCTCCCAGCCGATCTTCTCCCACTTTCCGTTTCTCTTTATCAGCGGGTATCTGAGCCTTTTCGGAGAGGTCACGGTGTGGTTGATGCTCGCACCCTTGCTGCAGAGCTTGCCCCTGTTTATCGGGTGGTTCACCCACGGCTCGATACCAACCAGCTGACCATTCTTAACCTTTCCGAGGATTCCGCATCCAACCGCGCAGAACGTGCAGATCGTCTTGACGAGCTTGACGTCCTCCTGCTGAGCCTGCTCAGCTATCTGCTCTGCTTTGCTCTTTTCAAAGAAGCTCTGACCCTTGTACTTTAAAAGACCACTTGCTGATGCCATTCCAATCGCACTGGCCTTCAGAAACGTTCTTCTCGAGATTCTAACGGCGTTTAAGCCCATTTTACCACCTCTACCCAACACACCACAAGCAAGGCGTCAAACGTAATTTTTAGGGGATTATTGTCATAGATAAATTTTATGCAATGAACAATATAACTAAACAAAGGTATATTATTATATCACAGAAAATAAATAATTTACGAAATTTTCTTAAATCATAAGAAAACTTCAGAAAAATTATGAAAACTGACAACCATCACTGTTTTTCCTGCAATTCTCTCTCCCTCAGCACCCTCCTCAGTATCTTCCCCACAGCAGATTTGGGCAGCTCATCTACAAACTCGATCAGCCTCGGAACCTTGTACGCTGCAAGCCTCTCCCTGCAGAACTTCTCGATCTCCTTCTCGTCCACCTTGCCTTTGTACTCCTCCTTCAGCACTATGAACGCCTTTACAGTCTCTCCCCTGTACTTGTCAGGCACACCGATGACAGCGCACTCAAGCACGGCGGGATGCTCGTAAAGCACTTCCTCTACCTCTCTCGGGTATATGTTGTAACCTCCCGCGATGATGACATCCTTCTTCCTGTCCACTATGTAGAAGTAGCCGT
>NZ_JBPLZQ010000057.1:0-9514 GCF_054018175.1 Geoglobus sp. | reverse complement strand
TCCGTCTCAGCGGCACACGCCTTGCACCGGCGGGGACGGCCGTTTCAACTCCCGCAGGTGACCTCGGCCTCTCGGCTTCCTCGCATAACCCTGCAGGAGTGTCGTTTCTGTTCCGTTGCCGTGCCTCTCGGCACGACGCCTTGCGGCGTCCCGCCTTCAAACGGTGGGGGGACTTTCCTCCCGCACAGCGGGAAGCTGCCCTCCGCCGCTCCCCCAAAAAGAATCGTTACCAGAAGAATATAAAAAAGTTTGTCTTGGACTCAGCCCAGCGTGGCTCTTCTCAGGAACCAGACCTCGATCTTTATGCAGTCTACTGGCTCGCAGTCGAATACTCTGCAGCCGAAGCATGGAGGCAGTCCGGTGATGTCCTCGTACCTCTGCATTATCTCCATCAGGGTGAGTTCTTCCTCCTCTTCCTCCTCTGCATCTGCTGGAACTATTTTGAACGTCTTCACGCCATCCACAACGATTTCGAGCCTCTTTATGAGGCCCTCTTTCTCGAGCTTCCTCAGTATTCTCGAACACTTGCTGCTGTCTATGTTGAGTTCTTTCCATAGATCTTTCTGGAGAATCGCACCCTTTTCCTCGAGGAGTTTGAGAATCTGGTCCCTGATCTCCATCTTCAATCCTCAAACGGCTGGATGAGAATAACGTTGTTACCCCTAAGCACGATATCTCCGAGAACCCTCACCTTCTCCTCACCCCTGTACTCAATCGCGTTGGAGAGGTGGAGGTTCATGTAATCGTCAACACTCTCAAGCCTGCCAACGAGGCTGTTTTCCTCACCCTTCATCTCCACTCTAACCATTTTGCCGACCATGGACTTGACCATCTGGTTCGGAAGCACCCGCATCACCTCTTTCTGTCATTATTTTTTATTTTAGAGCCAGATAACGCCTCTAAGCAGACCTACCATTTATCAAAAATAGTATATATACCTTTCCAGACTTTGAAGCATGATTCTGGTCACGGGAGGTGCAGGATTCATAGGGAGCCATCTCGTCGACTGGCTCATTGAAAAGGGTTACGAGGTCAGGATTATAGATAACCTCTCCTCGGGAAATCCTGATTTTGTCAGCGATGAAGCCGAGTTCATCATTGGCGACCTGAGAAACCACGAAGATGCTCTGAGCGCTGTTAAAGGTGTTGAGGAGGTGTGGCACATTGCCGCAAATCCGGACGTTAGAGTGTCATCTCAAAAACCTGACGAAATTTACGAAAACAACATCCTTGCCACGTGGAACCTGCTGGAGGCGGCGAGGAGGGAAGGGGTCGAAAGAATCGTATTCACTTCAACCTCAACAGTTTACGGAGAGACCGACGTGATACCCACCCCTGAAGACCACCCCACAGTACCCATTTCAGTTTACGGGGCCTCCAAGGTTGCGGGAGAGGCGCTAATAGCTTCTTACTGCCATACATACGACATGAAATCCTGGATATTCAGATTTGCAAACGTGATCGGCAGGAGGAGCAGGCACGGCGTGATCTACGACTTCATGATGAAGCTGAAAAGGAATCCCACCGAGCTCGAGATCCTGGGAAACGGTGAGCAGAACAAGTCCTACATCTACATAGACGACTGCATTTCAGCAATGTTTCACGCCATTGAAAGGAGCGATGAGGCCGTGAACATCTTCAACATTGGCAGCGAAGACCAGATAAAGGTGAGAAAAATAGCGGAGATTGTTTGCGAGGAGATGGGGCTTAGCCCGAGGTTCAGATTCACAGGGGGGGACAGGGGCTGGAAGGGTGACGTACCCGTTATGCTTCTCTCGATCGAGAAGCTGAAAGAACTGGGATGGAGGCCAAGGTACAGCAGTGAGGAGGCAGTTAGAAAAACTGTGAGAGATCTACTCGATGAGGGCGTAATCAACGGTTAGGTAACCAACCGCAAGAATCGCAGTTGAGAAGCCGAGGATGATGGAAAGCGGTGACGCTATACCCTCCAGATTTCCAGAAATTGACATCGAGAATGCCTGAACCGTGGAAAGAATCACAGGGAACACGACAGGAAACATCAGAATTGGCAGCAGAAGCTCTCTCGCCCTTGATTTGATTACCAGAACAGATAGTGAGCTGCTCACGATTACAAAAGCGAGGTTTCCCGCAGTTATAGACACCATAGCCATTGTGAGATTTTCGGGATACATCTCGAAAACCGCCATGAATACCGGGATTATTATGATCTCGAGTATGAGCATTATTACCGCGTTGAATAAGATCTTTCCGAAGAGTATGGATGCTGGAGAAACAGGAGATACCCTCAGGGCATCAAGCGTTCCGGTTTCAACTTCCCTCAGGAAAGCTCTCGAGTATCCGAGCATTCCCGCGAATATGAACACCACCCAGAGCAGTGCAGGTTCTGGATTTTCGATTGTTGCGCTGAACAGCATTATTGACAGCAGTGCAAACAGGAAGAGGAAGTTTATCGTGTTTTTTGTTCTGAACTCAATCTTCAAATCTTTTCTTGCAATTTCGATGAATTTCATCTCATCACCTCGCTGTAAACCTCCTCGACGTCCTCTGCACTCCCATCGTACACGAGCTCCCCTTCCCTGATTATCAGAACCCTCTCACACAGATCCTCGGCCTCTCCCAGGTTGTGTGTCGTGAATATGATGGTGGCTTCGAAGTCGGATACGGTCTCGAAGAGCCTCTTTCTCCCCTCCACATCGAGACCGGTGGTTGGCTCGTCGAGGAGCAGCAGGTCAGGGTCGTTGAGCAGTGCCCTCGCTATTGAGAGCCTCTGCTTCATACCCCTGGAGTAGTTCCTCACGAGGTCGTGTCTCCTCTTCCAGAGTCCGAAGTCCCGCAGAAGCTCCGCGATCCTCGACTCGTCAACCCCGTAGATTCTCGCGAAGAACTCGAGGTTCTCGTAAGCAGTCAGGTCGTCGTACAGATAAGAGCTGTGGCTCACAACACCTATTCTCGCCTTAACACTCTCATCAACCCTGTTTTTACCAAAAACCCTTATTTCCCCTCCTGTAGGTCTGATCTGGCCACTGATAAGCTTTACAGTAGTCGTCTTTCCACTCCCGTTTGGCCCGAGAAGGGCGACCCTCTCGTTTTTCGAGATTTCGAACGTTATTCCCTTCAGCACCCTGAACCTGCCGAACGCCTTCACCACGTCCCTGAACTCGACAACGTTCATGTCAGATCCTCCAGGACCTTTTCAACCCCGAGAGCTACGCCATCGACCTCTATATCCTTCCCCTTTGCACTGTCGCCTACAACGTACAGATTTTTGTATGGCGTCGTGTGATCCTCGTCAAGTCCAGCCATAACCCTGTTCACCGGCCAGTCACCTCTGTAGCTCTGCACAGCTATAATCTCGTAGCTATACCCTCTGAGGATTTCCCTGAGTTCTCTGAGGCCCGCTATAATTTCCTCTCTGCTTCCATCTCTCAGCGGCTGATGAGCTTGAAGCATGTGTTTCCTGCCGAGATTCTCGTCGGCATTCGTCACCTCGTTCATCCCGGCTATCCTCGTTCCGAGGGTGAACAGAACTCCGGTGTGTCCGATGAACGGCTCGTCAATCGCTATGGTGTACTTCACACCCCTGCTTTCAGGTTTGACCTCGCCGTACCTCTCTCCGAGGAGATCCATCGTCAGTTTATGGCCGAGGTTGGAGATCACAACGTCGTAACCTCGCCTCTCCTTCCCGTAAACCCCGAAGCTCTCACCAGGCTTCAGTGCCTGGACTTCTTCCCTCCTTATGACGCCGTCGTTTGATTCTATTACCTCCGCAAGTCCATCCACCACGGCCTTACATCCCCCGACTGGGACCCCCGGACCCCTGTACTTCTCGGTATTCATGTAAATCGGTATTATGCTCCTGAACCTCATCTGGTCGGGAAACACGCTAAGACTCCACCCGAGAAACGCCTTCATGAAGAGGTATGTCCTCTCGCTCAGACTCTTTCCGAATTCCTCGAGTGTCCTGTTGCGCCCAAACCTCGACATGAAAAATTCCAGATTGAGCCTTAGGAAATCTTTAAAGGGAAACGACTTTCTTGTAACGACCTCCCTTTCCCCGTTCCAGTAAATCTCGGCTTCAGGTGATGAGTCTACAATCTCCACCCTGCAGCCAGCCCTTCTCAGCAGCCTTGCAAGTGGACCCCTGCTGCCATGAGGGATCATGTGGAGGGCTCCGGTGCTCACCTCATACCCTCGATAGCTGATAGACGTGAACCTTCCGCCTATGAAGGGGAGCCGTTCATACAGCTCAACTCTGTAACCTTTCTCAGACAGCAGTGCACCCGTCAGCAGTCCTCCAAGACCCGCTCCAACTATGCCAACCCTCATTCCACCACCAGGGCTGAAACCGGACAGTAGGATATGCACCTCCTGCACATCGTGCACTTGTCATGGTCTATCTCGGCCCTCCCGATCACATCAATGGCATCAAACCTGCACGCGAGTCTGCAGAACGAGCAGCCAACGCAGCCATCTCTCACGACGACCCTCGCCACAGTCTCAGTTATTCAGCAGGAATAAAAATATTTTCCAGAGCATGTCCTCACGCCTTAGGCAGGAGTATCACAAACACCGCGCCACTCGGCCTGCTGTCCTCGACCCACACGCTCCCACCGTACCTCTCCACGATCCTTTTTACTATGTAGAGACCGAGTCCAGAACTGTTTGCGGTGCTGAAACCCTCCTCAAAAATGATGCGCTTGAACTCGTCCGGGATCCCTCTCCCGTAATCAATCACCCTCAGCTCAACCCGCCCATCCCTTTCAGCAATTTTAAAGTCAATTCTGTTCGTGCCGCCGTGTTTTATGGCGTTGTGGACAAGGTTGTCCAGCACAGAGTAGAGTCCCTCGTCCGCTAGAACGGTCGCATCCCCATCCACAGAATACTCCAAGTCGTACTCACCCATTACCTCCTCGATCACCTGCCTGAGATTCATTTTCGAAGGTTTGAAGTCGGAGAATGCGATTTCGAGGTTTCTCACCCTCTCAATCAGCCTTACAGAGTCCTCCACAGCCTCGAGTATCTCTCTGTAAAATTCAGGATTTCTCTCCTCATACCCCATCTCAGCGTAGGCGAGGATTCTCGTCAGCCTGTTAAGCAGATCGTGTCTCAAAATGCTGTTAAGGAGCCGGAGGTTCTCGTTTGCGTTTTTCAGATCCCTCTGATACCTCTCAATCTCGTCGAGCATGCGATTTATGCTCGCCGCCAGCTGAGAGATCTCGTCGTCCCCGTCAGAGTCTGCCCTCCTCCCGAAGTCCCGGTTTCTCGTGATGCTTTCCATGAAGTCAGACAGCCTCCTTATCCTCGACACATCCCTGCCGAGTGTCACGAGCGCTGCCACACCAACAGCGACAGTTGTTGCCGAGACGAAAATTATGGTGCTGACCACTCCGAGCCTCGACAGGTCCCTCCAGTATGCCGGAAATTCGTACTCAATAACCACTGCCACCCTCCCGCTCACATCGTGCACGGGCAGATACACCGTCAGGGTTTTGCCTTCCACCCGGTACTCCTCGGTCTCCACGTACCTCTCACTCACCCTCACGTTCACATCCTCATGCTCTACGAGCGAGTCGATTATGCCGTCGTCGAAGTACCTGAAGAAGATGACAGTTTTCCCTCCAACATCAAAAGCGGCAAATATCGCAGGTTTGTCGAGGAGTATCACACCCTTTTCGTGCACCCTCATCGTCTTCAGCTCGGCCACAATCATCCCTTTCAGCGTGTCTCTGTTCCCGCTGAGGTTGCCGATCAGCACAACACTGCCGCTCTCATCAGCCACCGCCGCAAAGCTTGCACCGACCAGGCTGAGGCTGGATTGATCAAGCACATCAAGCAGGCTGCGGTCATCATAGTTCCCTGCACTCAGGAATATCCTGCCCTCTTCCTCCAGCTCGCTGATCTGTATATCTAAGAACCTGAGAATGCTCTCAGACTCGAGTTCAACCACCATACCTTCTATGCTGTCAGAAATCGCTGACATTGAGTACGCTACGTGCAGGACTGACAGATAAAGAACGAAAAGGAAAGAGAAAACGATTACGGTGACGAGCTTCGTCTGGAGCCTCATGTCTTCAGGATCCCCATCTCAGTAAGCCTCTCAGGCAGATAAACGTCGGTAACGTAGTCCAGTCCGTACTTGGCAAGAGCCTGCTGCTCCGACTTCTTTCCGAGCTCGAGCTGCAGCTTCACCTCACTCCTCCAGAAGTCAGAGTCGAATCTCGGGTCAGTCAGTATCGCATTCAGGGCCCTCACGTCCTGCTCATTCAGCTTATCGGACGGCAGATTGTATCTGACAATGTCAGATGGTCGAATTCCAACAAATTTTGCGGCGGGAGTGGCGAGGTACTCGCTGAGGTGAGCGGACTTTATGCTGCCATAGGCCACGCTGGCGTAGATTCTGTAGCTCCACGGATCTCCGTCTGTGAACACAACCACCGGCAGCCCGAGCTCGGTGTTGAGCCTCTTAAGCAGCCTTCTCGTGCTCCTCGCAGGCTGTCCCTTTAAGTGAACGATTATCGCATCAAACTCCTCGTCAAATCCGTTTTCGACGAGCCTGTCCCTCATACCTCCTGTTTCTATGGCTATAACAAATTTCGCGTCGTGCTCAACAAACTCCAGCCTGTCCACGTTCACGGGAATCTGGTAACCTCCTTCCCCGACGTCTTCCTGACAGTGGATCTCCCTCACACCTCTCCTGGTCTCCTCCCTTATTTTTATCGGCCCAATGACAGTTGCCCCATCCTCTTCAGGCCGTATGTGGAAGTGCTCCCTCTGAAACGCGGTGAGGATCTCGAGGTCCTCTATGAGCCTGTCGCTGTCGGACTGCTCGCTGAACTTCGCCATGCCCCAGTTCTCTGAGATGTAGTAGAGCTCTCTGAGGGTCGAGGACTTGTTTATCCTGAGCTGCTCCTTTATGAATCCCATCACGTACGCCATCCTGAGCATCATGTAAGCTCCTTTCAATGTTTTGGCAGACCTCGTTGAAGTCCTGTCCCCGTAAACCCATACCTCGCTTTCTTCGTTGAACTCAATGTTGTACTTCGTTCTTGTGGAGATCTCTATCTCAGGAATTTCCCCGTTCTTCAGCTGCTCGTAAATGGTCTCGGCAATGCTCAAAAGTGCTCTCAGCGCTTTCTGTTCAATATCCAAGTTTCACCACCTCTCCGCCCGATATAAGCTCTTCCTCTATACCCTCAACAAGCGGTCTGGCGTTGATGTGTCTCCCCCTGAACTCGTACTCAATCCTGACAACCTCCCCGGGCCCCACCTCAACGTCCCACCTTGCAGTTCTGTCTCCGTTTATGCCCCCGTCACACATCTCATATATCCTGAGCTTTCTCCTCGAGCTGGAGAAGTTGTGAATCACGACTGCAGCTTTCCCGTCGCCCACCTCTCTCGAGATGTACACCTTACCCATTATCCTCGCTATTACCTTCTCCGCATCAACCCTTTCCCTCTCGACCACCTCGCTAATCTTCTCCGCAAGCAGAGGAATGATTTTCAGGAGTTCCTCTTCTTTCCTCTTCCTCTTCTGAATGCTCTTCTTCCTCTCGATGTACTCCTTCAGCCTTCTGCCACACTCCTGAAGCGCGAGCCTGACTTCGTCGATTATCTCGGGAATTGCCGCCACCGCTTCCTTTGACTCCGAAACGTAGGGAACATTCGTTGAGGCAACGTGCACGAGGATTACCGCCGGAGCCACGGGAAGTTCGTTCTTAGACTGCTGTAAACCGTAGTTCTTCCAGTTGACACTAACAACAGCCTGAGTGAGAGCACACCCGCTCTGCTGATACAGCAGGGGAATTTTGTTGGCGAACCTCAGGAGGGAGATCTTGTCCTCCTTCAGCTCACCACCATACGCTATTCCAGCCTCAACCAGGAAGGGGTGTCCGGAATAGACCTTTGGCCTCCTCGTTACCGCGTAAACAAACTCTGGAGAGTACTCCTCCATCAGACTCTTCATTATGAGATCCTCACCTATCGGAGAGAGGCAGTCAACTGGAGGGGGGAGCAGGTCCGTGAGTCTGAAAGCCGTTATCAGCTTCTCCGCGTCCTCCCTCGAAATGGACGAAGGGTGAAGGTCTGGAGAGAGGCCCGCCTTTGTGAGTATCTCCTCGCTTATCTTGTCCCCAACCCTCACAAACTCAGTCTTGAGAAAGTTCTTCAAGTCTCTCGCCTTCGTGTTCTTCAGCATGGCCATCAGCGTACCGATCTCGATGCCGTGGGGGTGGGGCTTGATCTCCTTCGGAGGTTCCGGAGGGGTGTCGCTTATCCTCCTGAACTCGTGCACCTCCCCGTCGGGAGTTATGAAGGTTATCCTCGCGTGAGGATTGACAACAGACGTTTCCTTCAGATACTCATAAACGCTCTGCTTCCTTTCCTTCACGTAGCTTCCCCTGATCTCGAGCTCTATCCTCGTGCCGTGGGGGGAGAACCAGTCTACTTCCTTTCGGCTGACAATTTCAGGCTCGTTCCTCTTCGTGTCAATCAGGAGTTCGAATCTGTAAGCTTTCCCACCCTCGACCTTCGACGTTACCACAGCCGGTTTTCCCGTGGTAATCTGAGCATAGAGGACTGCGGAGGATATTCCGATACCCTGCTGACCCCTGCTCTGCTTTATCGCATGAAACCTCGAGCCGTAAAGGAGCTTTCCAAAAACTCTCGGAATCTGATCTTCCTCTATTCCCGGACCGTTGTCCTCGACAACGACCCTGTAAAATCCATCCCCGGTTTTTGTTATCTTGACCATTATGTCGGGCAGAATTCCTACCTCCTCACAGGCGTCAAGACTGTTATCCACTGCCTCCCTGACACAGGTGATGAGCGCCTTGGAAGGGTTGGAATAGCCGAGAATGTGCTTGTTCTTCTCGAAGAACTCAGCTATGCTTATTTCCCTGTGTTTGGAACTCATACCCGATCCTATCAGATTTCCGCTCCAACCACAGTCTGTGTCCTGGTCACGCCATCAATATCCCGGATCGAATCAACGGTCCTGTTCAGCTCCGACAGGCTGGACGCCTCGATTATTACGACGAAGTCGAACTCGCCGAACACGTGATACACATCCCTGATGTTCTTCATCTCCTTGATTGCCCTGTAAACCGTCTTCTCCTTTCCCGGAGAGACGTTCACCATCGTGACGCCAATAACCATGTTCAATACTTGTCCCAAACGCATAAAACCTTTTCCCTGCCTCCTGCAGAGAATAAGAATTATATCGCGCCAATTCCAACAACATGTGGACCGATGATGAGCTGATCCGCCGCTGAGGCGGTGATGAGGCCAGTACGGTCTGAGGTCACCGATCGTCCATCCCGAACTCTATAAGGTATGTGTGGATGTTCAGGAGAAAATCGTTCAGCCTCGCGTAGGGGACGATCACAGCACCCCTGTGAAAGTAAACGCTGTCATCTATCAGCGGCACAACAACCGGAATAACCTTCCGTCCCAGCAGTTTCTCGAGTCTCTCACACCTTTTAGCGTGTTTCTCTGCCTCCTTTTTTATTGCCGAGAGCCTGTACCATCCGTGTGT
>NZ_JBPLZQ010000056.1:0-4819 GCF_054018175.1 Geoglobus sp. | reverse complement strand
CGTAGCTCTCGTACTCCTCTGGAAGAAATGGATAGCGCTTTCTCAGCGGGTCGAAGGTGTCGGCGATGTACACGATCTCCGCATTCCCTTCTTTATCCTCTATCGCCCTCCTGACCGCATCGGCAGTTAACATCTCCCTCAGGTTTCCGAGATGAATGTGACCGCTCGGAGTTATGCCGGTGGCGATTCTGACGCTGTCCCTCACACTCAGTATCTTATCTGCGATAACGTCAGCCCAGTGAATGATCTCACTCATCGCCCTACCAAAATCAGGAGGTTTTAAAAAAGTTTCATCCTCCTCTTCAGATATGCGTTCTGGAGAGCCAGAGCCGACAGATGGCTTTCAAACGACTCGAAGTCCGGGACAGGTTCGTTAACGAACACTCCGGTCCTTCCAACCTCCCTCCTCCTTTCGAGAACCCTGAACCTCTCCACCACGATATCTATTCCCACTCCAAGAAAGTCCGCGAGCTCGCTCATGTCCATCTCGTTTGCCGGGATCTCGTAATGCCCGTCCTTCAGGGGGACGATCAGCACGAGCCTCTTGTCAACCCCGGGGACTCGCGCGTTGGAGTTCAGCTTCTCCAGATCGAGGTAGCCTCCGAACCTGTAGAAGTCCATCTCCTTCTCTCTCATCTTGACGAGCGGGAAGCTAACGTTCGCGTTCTCAAGCACTATTTCCCCCTTGATCACGTAGTTCGGTGTTGCCTGGACGATTCTCCTTTCAAGAACGCAGAAGTCCTCGAGTGCGAGCTCGATCTTGTAGGAGGGTATGTTCATGGGGATGAAGATGTCCACGTCGCTGGTCTTCTTCACATCACCCCTCGCGACGGACCCGTAAACCACGGATGGAATTCCGGAGCTGTCCAGCGTTTCCATGATGTCTCTCGCTACCCTCCTCTTTTCTTCAAGGAGCTTCCATCGTTCTTCTCCGTACTTCACCTTCTTCCTGCTTCCAAATGTCGCAGTCTTCCCCCTCATCCTTCCACAATGCTATCAATCCACCTGAGAAACTCCGCGTTCCCCTCCTCAACGTTCAGCGCGCATATGCACGGAGTCGTGTAGGGGTGAAGTTTCCTCACCTCCTCCCTTATCTTCGAGTAGTTCTCGGCCCTCGTCTTGATGATCATTGCCACCTCGCAGTCGTCCTGAATCTCCCCCTCCCACCAGTACATCGAATTTATCCTCCAGAAGTTCACGCAAGCGGCGAGTTTCTTCTCGAGAAGGTGCTTTGCTGTCTTCCTCGCAGAATCCTCATCGGGAAACGTGACGTAGATGAAGTAGTACATGGTAAAAGCTGTTCCGCAACCTATTTAAATTTTTAACCCAGTCTGGAAAAAGGATGAGGGTTGGACTCACTCTGATCTCGGTCTTCCTGCTTTTCATGTTCTCGGTATCCGCGTTCACGTCAGTTTCAATCATGCTCGCTGGAGATCAGTTTGTGAAGGCCTTCAAGGAGGAGATGCAGAAGTACGGGGCGAGCGACGTCAATCCCGAGGACTTCGTTCCCGTTGCGGTGGCCGTTGGACTCGCGTTCTCCCTCGCCTACCTGCTATCGGGGCTGGGGTTGCTGATGCGAAGGGAGTGGGGGAGGAGGATCGCGGTACTCATCGCACTCCTGCACATCATCTACGGGCTGGCCACCATCCCGATCCCGGAGGTGGGGATCCCAAACCTGCTGGCCGGTGGAGCCATTTTCACGTACCTGCGAAAGAAGGACGTGAGGGCTGAGTTCGTCAAAGAGCTGTCCATAGAGGAGAGAATTCTGGGCAGAAAGCTGGACTGAACACAAACTTAATTAAGCACACCTCAGAGTTGGGATCGATGGACGCTCTCACAGGCCTTACGGTCTTCGCAATTTACTGGATCGCCGTCGAAGCCCTCAACAGAAAGGGAATTCTCGAGAAGAGAGGAATAACCGCCTACGGACCGCTGCTCATGATAAGGACCGAGAGAGGACTGAATCTTCTCAAAAGAATTGCCCGCAGAAGGCGGCTCTGGATATTCCTCGGAAACGCTGGAATTCCTGCAGTTTTCGTCGGAATGGCATTCATGTTCCTGCTAATCCTGTTCATGGACTACACGCTCCTGACCTCCCCTCCTCCCCCGTCCGACCTAACAAGCCCGAGGAACGCGCTCCTGATTCCGGGCGTGAACCAGTACATCCCCCTCGTGTGGGGCCTCATAGGCCTCATAGTCACGCTGGTTATCCACGAGTTCAGCCACGCAATTTCTGCGCTTTCCGAGAACATAAGGGTGAAATCTCTGGGCGTTCTGGTGGCCCTCGTCCCCATCGGGGGCTTCGCTGAACCTGACGAGGAGCAGCTCCTCCACAACTCCGAGAGGGGCACGAGGCTAAGGGTGTTTTCGTCTGGAGTCATAAGCAACTTCATAACGGCGATCATAGCATTCTCGATATTCTTCTACCTGCTGGGATTCATAACACCGTCCGTAGCCGTTCTAAGCTCCGAAAACCCGGAGCTGAAGGCCGGCGACGTAATTGTGGAGATCAACGGGATAAAGGTCGTGAAGCCTGAAGACATCTCAAAAGCGGTGAGCAACTCCGAGAAGATTGTGATCAAGCTTTCAGACGGCAGGGAGGTAGTTCTCTCGGGAGTTACCGGCGTGAAGATCGTGAGAGTCGTGAACGGATATCCGGCAGAGCTCGCCGGACTGAAGGAGGGGTGGATAATAACAGCGGTGGATGGGAAGAGAATACACACCCTCAGAGACTTCCTGAACGTGATGAAGGACAAGAAAGGAGGAGACGTCGTGAACGTTCAGGTCTTCGACGGCTCGGGTTACAGGGAGTACTCCCTCAGGCTGAAGGACTCCAACGGGAGGGGGCTCATGGGGGTGCAGGTTACCGAGTACTTCGCGGGAGTTACCTTCAGCTACTTCTACGCGGAGAACATACTGAGCACGCTGAGAAGCATACCCTCCATGCTCACGAACCCTGCCGGGTGGCTGTTCCTGATCTCAATGCCCATAGTGTTCTTCAACAGCTTTTCATTCCCGGTAACGTCGTTCTTCCACTCGTCCGTGGGCGACTGGATATTCTACGCGCTCAACACGTTCTACTGGGTGGGCTGGATAAACTTTTACGTCGGGCTCTTCAACTGCCTTCCCGCAGTCCCCCTCGACGGTGGCAGGGTGTTCTACGATGTAGCTGAAAAGCTGGGTGGAAAGAGGAAAGCAGAGATCGCATCCAAGGTGCTGTCGTCGCTGATATTCGGTTCGATAATTCTTTCAATCGTCATACCGAACCTCCCGCGATGAAATGTGCGAGATGTGGAAGGAGTGCCTTCGAGAGGTTCAGGGGCAAGCACTACTGCCGGGAGTGCCTGATAGCGAAATACGAGGGCGCGGTTGAGTCCGCAATGAGAAGGTACCGAATGGTGCGCAGGGGTGAAGAGGTTCTCGCGGCCCTGAGCGGTGGAAAGGACAGCGTCGCCATGCTGTCAGTCCTTAAAACCCTGTCTCCAAAGTTCGGTTTTGAGGTGAGTGCACTCTTCATCGACCTCGGGATAGGAGAGTACAGCCAGCACTCCCTCGAAACTTCAAGGAGGGTGGCGGAGCAGCTTGAGTTGGAGCTCCACACCGTCAGGCTTGAGGACTACGGTTTCAGGATAGACGACGTGAGGGGCAAGGTCTGCTCGGTGTGCGGAAACGCAAAGAGGTACCTGATGAACAGGTTCGCCAGAGAGAACGGTTTCGACGTCATAGCGACCGGACACTGCGCGGAGGATATCCTGGCTAACCTGCTGAAGAACATGTACTCCGGAAACATGCAGTGGAGCGAGAAGCAGATGCCCAGGATGGAAGGCTTTGACAGGATCGTGACGAGGATAAGGCCGCTCTACGAGATGAGCGAGAGGGAGAACATGATATACGTTCTCGCTAAGGGCATTCCGTTTCTGAGCGAGGAGTGCCCGAACGCACCGTCGACGAGATGGAAGGAGCTCGTCTACGACATAGAGAGGAAGGTGCCGGGGTTCAGAGTGAGCGTGCTCAGAAACCTTGCAAGAGAGAAAAGGAGGGACGACGAAGCGGAGTTCACCTACTGCAGGGTGTGCGGGGAGATTACCACGGCGAAGGTGTGCCAGTTCTGCAGAAACGTCAGAAGGTACGGCGGGAGGGTTCAGTAGTCCTCGTCAAGCTCCACGTACCTCAGCTCCCTGAGGTAGCCCACGACTATTCCCTCGAGCTTCGCCCTCCTTCTCAGCGCCTTGTCGTTTGTTATGACCGCCGCACCGAGTCTCTTCGCAAGCTCGAGTATCGCGTTGTCGCTCCCCACCGCGTCAACCCTCAGGACCTCGCAGTCGTCCCTTCCCTCTATTAGCGAGAGGGCAAACCTGGCCGCCCTTCTCTCGGTCCCGTCGAGGCTTATCTGGAGCTTTTTCAGCTCCTCTATCACGTGCTCTGGAAAAACAAATTTCTTGAAACCCAGCTCCCTGAGCTGGGAAAAGACATCCACCCTCTGGGTGAATATGTACATCAGGACGTTAGTGTCGATTATGGCCTTCCTCACACTATCTTTCCTGCACCTATCAGCCTCCATCTCGAGCCGACCCTTCTGCTTATGGCGACCTTCGATCCCTTCTCTGCACACACTGGCCTTTTCAGCCTGACCTCCACGACGTCATCTCTCGCTGACGTGACGATGCCGAGGGTCGTCGAGGTTCCAACGCTCAGCATGAGGGGCTCGTTCATCTTTATCTTCTCGACCCTCAGCTCCTCCTCTGCACCCACGACCCTCTCGAGAAGCTGGACCTCCATCGTGAAGTCGAACAGCACGTCCGGAAGCTTTCCCGGATGT
>NZ_JBPLZQ010000055.1:0-30483 GCF_054018175.1 Geoglobus sp. | reverse complement strand
AAAGGAGCTCGAGCAGGAACTCAGAATCCGCGAGAAAATCCTCCAGTACCTCCTCGACAACAACATCCGCGAGTTCAAGGAAGTCGCGAGAATCATCCAGTCCTACCAGATAGAACCTGAGAAGGTGGTGAGGAGCCTTGGTATTCAGGAATGAGAACTACATGACCAAGCTCGCGTACAAGTGGTTTGGTGACAGGGCGAGGAGGAATCTGGCCAGCTATTACGAGCTCGGACAGAAACTCCAGCAGGCAATGATAAACATCCCGCCCGATGTGTACATAGCAACCCAGATGCTGTTTTCCGTCATACTTGCGGTTGTCGGTCTGATCATTGGAGCGTTCGTTGCGATCCTCGTGTACTTCTTTGCGGAGATCCCGACATTCAACATCTACTTCCCGGAACCGTTCCTCAGCTTCTGGCTTCAGTACCGGAAGATCTTCATAAGCATGTTTCTCGCCCTGCTGATTGCGGTTGTTTTCTACATGATTGGTCAGTTCATTTTCAAGGTGTATCCCGGATACATCGTGAGCGACAGGAAGAGCAAGATTGACAAGCTTCTTCCAAACGCAGTGACGTTCATGTACTCTCTCAGCCTCGGAGGGATGCCGCTGATCCAGATTTTCAAGGCAATTGCCAGTTATGAGGATGTCTACAACGAGCTGGCAAAGGAATTCGAGAGAATAATCATGGATATAGAGGAGCTCGGAGAGGATCTCAGGTCTGCGCTCAATAAGGCCATGGAGCTCACACCGTCCAAAAACCTTGCAGACCTGATTCAGGGGCTCATCACAATAATAGAGAGCGGTGGAGACGTTACCGGGTACTTCAGAGACAGGTCGGACTACTACCTTGAAATGGCCAGGCAGGACCAGAAGAACTTCCTCGACTTTCTGAGCCTCATGGCGGAGAGCTACATAACGGCGTTCGTTGCAGGACCGCTGTTCCTGATAATCATTCAGACGGTTATGGCAGTCATGGGTGAGGGAGATCAGAATCTCCTGTATGCCGTGGTTTACATGATCATCCCGGTCGGAGCGTTCTTTTTCGCGGTCGTCATAAAGCTGATCAGCCCCGTAGAGTCGGGGAAGGCGCCGATTATAGAGGAGAAGGGCAGGATCGAAAGAGACATAGACGATGAAGTGATGAAGAAGTGGAAGTCGTGGATGCTGAGGAAGAGACTGTCTCCCAAGCGCCTCCTGCTCGAATATCCATACTCGGTTTTCGCGGTTTCAGTCCCACTCTCACTGGCTTTCATGTTTTACGGGTTCATGGTTTACCCGTTCACCCCCACGATTGACTGGCTCTTCAACGTTGACGATTACATCTTCATAGGCCTCATTATCGCCCTTCTGCCCTATGCCATTGTCTATCAGATTTCCAGAAGGAGAATCAACATGGTTCTGAAGCTAACTCCCGTGTTCCTGAACAGGCTCGCGTCGATGAACGAGAGCGGTATGACAATCTCGAGGGCGATAAAGACTCTCGCAAAGACTGACACGAGCCCTCTTGCAAGTGAGATACAGCTCATAGACAAGGATCTCGACTGGAACGTCAGCCTGGTTGATGCTCTCATAAGGTTCGCCAACAGGATGAGGACGTTCGAGCTCACGAGGACGATGGTCCTGCTGGTCGAGTCTCTCAGGAGCACGCCCAACGTCACAGAGGTGCTCAGAATCTCGGCAAAGGACGCGAGCAACGCAGAACTACTCAGGAGGGAGAGGATCAAGAACATGTCGATGTACGTCATGATAATCTACATCTCTTTCTTCGTCTTCATAGGGATAGTTTACATAATATCGTCTACATTTCTATCTGTCCTCGCCGAGAGCACGGCAAAAATGGCGGCCAGCGGTGGCGGGTTTATGGGGCTCGGCACGATAGACGAAGAGTTTTACAGGGGGATCTTTCTCCACGCGGCGGTGTTTCAGGGGCTATTTGCAGGCCTTGTAGCTGGAGTGATGGGGGAGGGAGACTTCTCGTCGGGTGTGAAGCACTCCCTGATAATGCTGGTCTTCGCGTACGTGCTGTTCACGATGTTCATTTAACTCTGTTCTTTCAGTGAAAGGAACACGGCCGATAGGACGAGAACCGCACCGAGCAGCTGCACGGGAGTCAGGGCTTCGCTGAACGCGAGAAATCCAACTGCACCAGCTGTCACCGGCTCTATCAGGGCTATCACCGGCCCCTTCTCCACCCTCACCCTCCCCATCCCGTAGCTGAGGAGGATGAACGGTATTGCGGTCGGAATGAGACCGAGCCCCATTGTGAGGAGTGGGTCGCCGAACTCGAACCTGAAAAGCGGGGCGAGCATGAGCGTTCCGATCAGGAGGTTCGAGAACGTTATTCTGATCGGACTGTAGACCTTCCCGAGCCTGTTGAGCATTATAAACATCCCTGCGTAAACCAGCCCGGATATCAGTCCCGACACGATTCCAACGTTCAGTTCCTTTTCAGGGCTGAGCAGCAAATACAGTCCCGTTATTCCGAGGATGAGGGAGATGACCGATGTCCTCGTCACACCTTCCTTCAGCATGGCGAAGATCATTACGTAAACAGGCGCCATGTACAGCAGGAGGGCCGCCGTTGCTGCGCTCAGATAGGTTATGGCAGTTATGTAAAAGAAAACGACTGCAGTGTTCAGCACGCCAAGTATCACGAGCCCCCTGCTGAAGGCTGGTCTTTCCCCTCTGATGATCATGAACACGGTAACAAACAGAAGTCCGACGCTGACCCTGTAAAACGTGGCTGAGAATGGGGAGAGTTGAAGCGATTTGATGAAGTACGGAAGCGTGCCCATGAGCACGGCTGACAGCAGTACTGCAATCTCCCCCCTCATTCTGATGAGAATTTTTCAACAGGTATTTATTATTTCTGAGCCATGAAATGACAAGGGGGTGGTGGGCGCGCCTCCGGTCGACCCCTCGGACGGGAGGTTATCTCTCCCGGCCCCATCCTCTCCGCACCCCCGGAAGCGCCGAACGTCCGGGGTTAGCCTGCTCCCTTCCGGGCCTGGGCCGGTTCCCCCGGCAAACACGGCGGACATCCCCTCCGGGAAGCCCGGCCGTGACCGCCGGCCCTCCGGGACGGAGATTCTACGAGGCCGGGAGCATTCGCCTCCCGCCCTCCGGGCCTTCCTTCGGCTTCGGCCCCCGCATGACGACGGTTTCGGGTCACAGGGGACGCCGAACCCCCCGGCCTAGCCCACCGCAGTAAACTATGTGCAACTGATATAAAACATTATGCCCTCATCTTTTCCCTCACAAGTCTGGACAGGATTTTTCCCTCTTCTGTAAGGGCAACCTTCTCGCCGTCATAGGTTATGCACGAGCCCTTTTCGAGCGTGTCGAGGTGGTACCTCAGGATCTTCTCACTCACGTTGAGCTTGGAAAGAAGCTCTTCGAGAGTCTTCTCCCCGCTATCCAGCTCTACAAGGATTTTTCTTCTGATCGAGTTTGCTATCGCCATCTTGAATCTTCGCCTGTACTCCTCGGCCTTCTCAGGGGAGTCGGCCGAGATCCACTCGTCGAATTTCATGATCTGATATCTCTCAGATGCCGGGTTAAACCTTCTCCCTAAGTTGTTCAGGTCCGATGGGTTTTTATATTCTTGACGATTATAATATAATATGGCACGATACTATGAGCTCAGAGAACTTGAGGCCAAAGCTCCCAGATTATTTGGCATTCCCACCGGAACAAAGCTTGACGAAATGTTCTACAGAGTTGAAAGGGATGGAGACAGATATGTTAAGAAACCGCTCGGTGGAATCCCTCATCTCGCTGTGATGAACATAACGGGAGTGCCTGACACGGGCAAGAGCGTTTTTGCCGAGCAGTTTGCCGTAACCCAAGCCTCTCACGGGTATAAGGTGCTATTCGTCACCGTCGAGAGTCCTGCTCATTTCCTCTACACCGCGTTAAAGCAGAAGGCAGATGCCATGGGCGTGGACTTTTCGAAGGTCGAGGAAAACATCGTGGTCATCGATGCTGCAGAGAGTGATGAGATGCGGGAGAATGTTAGGGCGCTGCTCGATACAATGGCCTATGCAATAAAGGAGAAGAAGTGCACGAACGTAATCATAGACAGCATAACCGGCCTTTACGAGCACAAGGAGGTGATGGCCAGACAGATCGTCAGACAGGTCTTTAACTTCCTCAAAAAGTTCAGGCAGACGGGAATTCTGATCTCCCAGAAAAGGTCGGCCCAGGCCTCTGAGTCTGCTGAGGCTGCTGGAGGGCTGGCTGTCGCGCACATAGTTGACGGCACCATCGTTCTCGACAAGAAGCTGATAGAGTCGAGGTGGGACGTGAACCTTTACGGTCTCCCGCTGGGCGAGGTTCTCAGGACGGTGAGGATAGACGGCTGCAGGATGACTGCTCACGACAGCAGGACGTGGGTCTTCGAGATAACGGATGCCGGGTTGATAGAGATAATTTCTCCTCTGAGCGAGTATGTGAAGATGAAGGGGAGGGGGTGATGCATAGTGGAGGTTATTGCGAAACCGAAGGGAGGTAATGTGGACAGGATGGCTGAGAAGGTGTTTATGAAGAGTATTGAGCTGCTCGGGGGTTTGAAGAAGCTTGTGGAGTACAGGAACCTGACCTGGCTCCCGTCACTGGCAGAGGCGGCGTACGTGGTCGTTCTCAAGAACGAGGCGCTGAAGACTTATTCAGAGATCGCAAGGGAGCTCGGCATAACCGAGAACACCGTGAAGAACATAGCAACTGCAGACGAGAGCAGGGTCATGGAGTACATTCACGGCGAGCTTGAGGAGAGGCCGAGGGAACACATCGCTGGAGGGATAGCGAAACTCGCGTACAGAAATCTCAAGGAGAGTGGAGCACTCGACGAGGAGGTGGAGATGAGTCAGGACGTCATAGAGTCTCTCGAGATTGCCTGGGCAGTCATCGTGCTCTCAAGGATAAGGGGAATGCACTTCCCTGCTGGCAGAGGTGAGCTTGCTGAGAGGCTGAGCGGTATTGTGGTTAGGGAAAAGGGCAGAGAGTACAGGATTGAAGAGCTGCTGGAGAGGATAGATTATCCGGTGAAGAGTCCTGCTGAGTTGCTGAAAAAACTAAAGGAAGCAGCCACTTGATGTGAACAGCTATTTTTAACCTTTGTTTACTGTCCTGAGATTTGAAAATCTGCAATCCTTCTCAATCACCTCTGAGGATTGTTACCAGTGTACCCGCACACTCCACACCTCGGTGAATTTGATACCGGAAGCAGAGCGCCCCTCCCGCACTCGTGGTCTCCGGCACAGTCATCGCAGAGGTAGCAGCTCTGCCAGTCTTCTCCGTCACGACACACTGCGCAGACCCATACGGCATTTTTACCGCACCTGCACTTAAGATCTGGTGGCTCGTTTCTTGCTATGATTCTAACCTTACTGTGGATTTTTCCCATTCTTACGCCCAGAACTCTGAGTGTCAAGTCTGTAGGGCTTCCGAAATCGTAGGTGTAGTGGAATCTCATCTCCGGACTAAGAACTTCGCCGAGCGAAACGTCCATATCTCTTGCTCCGTGATTCAGACTAAAATCGAAACCGTCAGAGTAATAGCTAACACCATCAATCTCAAATGCACTCAGGTGTCCGCAGCACTCAAGCCACACGTCTCTCAGGAACCTGTCCAGATCCCTTAGCTTCGCATCCGACTCGATCTCTATGTGTAGCCAGTATTCTGGCTGAGATGCGTCTATTCTCAGGTGAAAGATTCTGGTCTCACCGTCGTTTTTCAGGTGAGATCTCAGGTGTCTCGTCATGCTCGCTTTGCTCAACACTCTGCTGCAGATGTAACACCTTCCTCTGCTGCTCATACATGTGTTCGATAAGTCTGGCGTATAATATGGGTTTTATTGTCATATCCACTGACATTAACAGAGCATGCTGTCTTGGGCAGATTGGTACAAATGGGCTTTACAAAGACTGGGGTTGAAGTATAAGCATGAGACCTTTGGAACAAGAAATGCGGTTGAAGGGTTCTTTTCTATTCTGAAGGGGAGAACAAAGAGGTTCTTTAACAGGTTTCCGTTCTACAGTTCCTTTGATTCCGTTCAGAGCTGGTTGGAGAGCTTTGTTGGGTTGTCTAATGTGGAGAGGTGGTTATTTTGGCAGCCCCGTAATAGAGTGCTCATAAAATGGATATATACTTTGCACGAAATTATAAATCTCGAGATCTATCTCAGTAGGTCTCCGGTGGTTGTTTCAATCATGGAAAAAACCGAGAAACCCAGATAAAAACCAAGACTCACCTGAAATTTAGTATGGGTCCGCCCGGATTCGAACCGGGGATCACTGCCTCGTAAGGGCAGCGTCATAACCACTAGACCACGGACCCGGTTTTGGAAGGGCTATAACTATGGGGTGACCTGCAGAATAAGAATTTTATGATATGAAGTTCAACTACCCATGGTGATGAATTATGCTGAGCTCGAGAATCGAAAACCTTGGGATAGGCATCAAGCGAGTTTATCCCGAGGACTGTCAGCTCTGCATTTCAGGGTACACCGGAAAGAGGTGCAGATACCTCAAGAAAATCGGCAGGGAGTTCTACTGCGTCAAGGACGCGGTAAAGGAGTTCGATAATAGGTTAATTTTCTAATTTTTCCCGTAAACATTTATATTCTCCTGTCCAAGTCACGTTATGATCGTTCACCCCATCGATTACAGGTACGGTACCGACCAGATGAAAAGGATATGGAGTGAAAGCAGCAGGATCAAAAGAATGATCTGGGTTGAGCTGACTCTTCTCAGGGTTCTATCCGAGCTGGGATACTTCAGCAGGGAAGAGTACGAGACAGCGAGAAAAAGGGCCCGGAGGGTGTCTCCTGAGAGGGTGAGGGAAATCGAGGCTGAGATAAAGCACGACGTGATGAGCCTTGTTAGGGCAATAACCGAGGTTGCCGGGAGTGCCGGCAGATGGGTCCACTTCGGCGCCACGTCAAATGACATAATCGACACCGCAGTTGCGACCCAGCTGAGGGACAGCCTGAAGGTGCTGGAAGCGAGACTCGTGAGACTGGTCGGGATTCTCGCAGAGAAGGCTGAGGAACACAGGGATACGATATGCCTGGGCAGGACACACGGCCAGGCCGCGCTTCCGGTTACTTACGGGTTCAGGTTTGCTCTCTGGCTTTCGGAAATTATGAGGCACTTCGATAGACTCCAGGAACTCAAAAAAAGGTTGCTCGTCGGTCAGATGAGTGGGGCAGTTGGCACTCAGGCATCTTTTGGGAAGGAGGGCCTTGAAATTGAAAGGAGGGTTATGAGGTACCTCAACCTTAAACCGGCTGAGATAAGCGCTCAGGTGGTTCCGAGAGACATTTACTGCGAGTACGTGGAGTTCCTCGCAAACCTGGCAACTACCCTCGAGAAATTTGCCCTCAACATCCGTCTATGGCAGAGGAGCGAGACGCAGGAGGTCTTCGAGAGGTTCGACGTGAGCAGGCAGGTTGGGAGCTCGACCATGCCACACAAGAGGAACCCCATTGATAGCGAGCAGATCTGCGGACTCGCGAGGGTAGTCAGGGGTTTCGTAGAGCCCCAGCACCAGTCGTCAATTCTCTGGGAGGAGAGGGACCTGACCAACTCGTCAGCTGAGAGAATAATACTGGTCGAGGCAACGATTCTTGTGGATCACATCCTGGTGAAAACCATAAGGCTGATGGAAAACCTCGAGGTTGACGCTGAAAAGGCGAGGGAAAATCTGGAGAAGCAGCTCGGGATAAACATGAGCGAAGCTCTCATGATCGCGCTGACGAAAAAGGGTGTTTCGAGGCAGGAGGCTCACGAGATACTCAGAAGGAATGCGATGAGGGCCTACGAGGAGAGCAGAGCGCTGAAGGATGTCCTTCTTGAGGATGACACGATTCTCAGGTATTTGAGCCCCGAAGAGATTGAGGATCTGCTAAAGCCGGAAAATTACCTGGGAACTGCCAGGGAGAGGATAGATCTGGTCGTAAAAAAGGCGAGGAAGCTGGTTGATGAGTGCATTTAACCGGTGACGATGTTCTCGACCGCATTCAGCAGATCTACACTCATCTTTTTTGGATGGATGCTGAAGCTCTTTTCGGGCTTTACGAGTTCGAGCACGGCAGGGGTTGTTATTTTCCACGGGTCGCCGAGGTAACCTGCAACCTCTATGGCCTTTGCGTATCTCTCGCCATCCACAATGAATGCCTTTCCGGGAGTCACGGCGATGACTGCGTCTACGTCCAGTGAGCTGCAGCTGGGTGCTGAGACGTTGCTTGACGACTCGATAATCACAGCATCATGCCATTCAACGATTCTCCTCATCCAGTAATCACAGTACGTTCGCGACTTTTCGACGATTCGCTCGAACTCCGTGTATTCTATGTGTTCTGTTCCAGCTTTCTTCCTTATCTCGCTCCACACTTCTTCGAAGAAATCGGGAAACCTGCCCCATTCTGGTTCTATTTCGTAAACTCTGACATTGCCGTCTCTATCTGTAATCCTGAGGGCTGCGAGCTGGGAGCTGACGGATTCAACGCTCAGGATGTTCCACCCAACCTTCTCCGGATCGAGGGGTGACATGACCGTGCATATCGGGTTGATCTCCTCCACTCCTTCCGGCAAGCTGAACGTGGATTTTACCTTCAGGGCGTCACCGCTCACAGGAAATCCGTACTCCACGCTCTTCGTCAGCACAGTGTAATCGTTCCAGGCGTTGAATGCCGCAATGGGCTTGATGTATCCGACGTCGAACCCCCTATCTCTGAGGTGCCTCATTACTTCAACCGTCGTTGTTGTTTTGCCCGAATCGTGCTGCAGCAGACCGACCACCAGGATTGTGCCGCCCATCAGAGCTCGTGCTCTCTCCCTGATTTTATCTGTTTCCGGGGTTGCAGCCGAACTTCACTGGGGTCACCACAAAGTTCATAAATCCTGATTGAGCCCCATTTCTGAGGGCCCGTGGCTCAGCCTGGATAGAGCGACGGCCTTCTAAGCCGTAGATCCCGGGTTCAAATCCCGGCGGGTCCGCTTGATTAATTTTTAAAGTGAGGGTGTGGGGTGTCTGATGCTTCGTTAAGTGTCTCGGGGGTTTTAGAAACCTATTTATATTGATTATTGGAGTTAAAATCCACCATGGAGATGCTTGATGTTTTCCTCGCTGTCGGCATTCTCATTACAGTGTCAATTCTCATGACAATGTACAGGGTTTTCAGAGGCCCCACAACCCTCGACAGGCTGATGGCCACCAGCGTCATAGGCACGAAGGTCGTGGTGCTTCTGGTTGTCATCGGCTACCTCTTTGAAAGGCCGATTTTCGTTGACATCCCTCTGACCTATGCTATGCTGAACTTTGTTGGTACACTGATAGTTGCCAAGTATATTGAAAGGGGAGAGTTATGGAAGCCCTACACGTAGTCTCAGCCTTGCTCATGTTCTCCGGCGTATTCTTCATGATAGCCGGAGCCCTCGGCATCATTCGATTTCCGGACTTCTACACGAGATTGCATGCGGCAGGTAAGTGCGATACTCTCGGAGAGGTGCTCATAATTCTGGGCTTCATGGTCTATGAGGGTTTCTCTTTCCTCTCGGTCAAGCTGCTCTTCCTGTCGTTCTTCATACTGCTCGCTAATCCCGTGGGCACTCACGCGCTGATCAGGGCAGCGTACCTCACAGGGGTCAAGATGTGGAAGAAGGAGGAGTCTCAATGAGCGAGAATCTGGACAGGAAAATATCTCTGATACTCACTTTCGTGACGATGTTCGTATTCTGGGTTCTGCTGTCAGCCTGGGCCATCTCACCCGACGCTCCGGGCCACTTCAATGCGATTCACATCTCCCAGGGCATAGCTGCGGCCCTCATCACCACATACCTGTCGAGGAACGTTATATTTGACCTGAGCAGAAAGTGGCACGTGAAATTCCTGAGGGCAATACCATACATAGCCTGGGAGCTCTGGCAGATTGTCCTCGCCAACCTTGATGTTGCATGGAGAGCAATACACCCGAAAATGCCCCTTGACCCAGTGGTTGTTGAATTCGAAACCCCGTTGAGGGGAGATCTCGCTCTGACATTCATGGCGAACTCCATAACCCTGACTCCCGGAACGATAACCATACTGGTTGAGCCGGAGAAGGGGAAATTTGTGGTTCATGCCATAGACAGGAAACTGGCTGAACCACTCTTGGTCGAGCAGACGATGCAGAACAAGATAGCCCATGTCTTTATGGAGGGTCAGCATGATAGTTCCGCTTGATATAGCCCTGATAATCTTCCTGATAGTATCCGCGGTTTCAGCACTGATGGTGAGAGACTTACTCGCCTCCATCGCAATCCTCGGCACATACACGTTCGTCATGGCATGCATTTACGTCCAGATGAACTCTGTGGATGTGGGTTTCACAGAAGCTGCCATTGGCGCGGGAGCATCAACGGCCCTGATGGTCGCAAGTCTCACCAGGCTAAAGAGGTTTGACACGAGCAAAATCAACGTTTCAAAGGCGGTTGTTGGAGCAATGGCTGTTTTCATGCTCGCTGGTCTGTTCATTTACGTCGTTGAAGACATGCCCCCATTTGGAGAGCCAGAATCCCCTCCAAACAAGTGGATCGAGCTTTTCAGCCTCGAAGACAGCGGAATTTCTGCACAGCTCGAAAATGGCGTTCTTCCCGATGAGATCAGGAGCAGAATAGAGTCCATCGGGTACACCACAGCCAGCAACTGGCCACCCCTTGAGGATGGGACCTACAGGATTGTGTGGAACGAAGAAGAGCATGGCTGGGATGTGCTGATTGAAAAGAACGAGAAGTTCTTCCCCAATTTGGAGAAGCTCTACTTCATCGAATCATCGAACGGGGAGCTGAAGGTGTACAGGTACTCCATTCCGGTGAGGTGGGAGGAAAAGAGCGAAGAGGAGATGAACACGCCCAACATGGTCACGGCAGGTCTTGCAGATTACAGAGGCTACGATACGCTTGGAGAAACCGTGGTCATTTTCACAGCAGCGGTTAGCGTTGCAGCACTGCTGAGGAGGGGATATCTTGAGTGATGACGTAAATGTGGTCATCAAAACAACCATACGAACCATGCTCCCGTTCATCCAGCTTTACGGCTTTTACGTCATGACGGGAACTGAGGGAGCAGGAGGTGGATTTCAGGGCGGTGTCATTCTTGCCGCATCCTTCATACTCTACGCCATAACCTTCGGGGCAGAGAAGGGCAGGGAGAAAGCTCCTGAAAGCTGGAACACGGCCTTCAAGAGCTTCGGCCTCTACATATACGCCGGAGTCGGAGTGCTCACCGTGCTCTACAGTCTTGGCTCTGCCGAGTTTCTGAACTACTCTGCAACCTTTCTCAGCCTGTTCGTACCCCACACCGTTGCGAGGGGGATCCTGATTGCTGACGTGATTGAGGTCGGAATAGGTATAACCGTGGCTGCGAGCTTCACCTCGCTGTTCTTCGACCTCGTGTGGAAGGGTGATGAGGATGGACGTGATTGAGCTTTTCCTTGAGCGCTACAACTACTGGAGCTTTGTCGTGCTCATGCTGATTGGTCTGTATGGGGCGATAGTCTACAACAACCTCGTGAAGAAGATAATCGGGCTGAGCATATTCCAGACGGCCATATTCCTGCTCTTCATATCCATGGCCGATGTTGGAAGAGATATTGAGAACACGCTCGGCCTCAAGAGCGGGACAGCGCCGATAGTCTGGGAGAAGGGAATAGAGCACGGCTACATGTACGTCAACCCCGTCCCCCACGTTCTGGTGCTGACGGGCATTGTCGTTTCAGCGGCAACGCTCGCTTTAGCTCTTGCTTTGATGATTCGCATCTACAGAGAGTTCGGAACGCTTGACGAAGAAGAGCTGAGGGAGATGGTAGAATGATTGAACACCTGCCAGTATTGATTGTTGCGATATCCCTGTTAGCATCCTTCACGATCCTGATATCGGGAATATTCAGCAGAAGAGCCGGATATTACATATCTCTCGCGACTATAGTCATCCAGCTGATCTTTTCCGCAATTCTGCTGAATTACATCCTGAAAAACGGACTGATAAGGTACTGGCTGGGCGGCTGGAGACCTCCGTGGGGCATAGAGTATGTGGTTGACGAGCTCGGAGTTTACATGCTCTCCATCGTCCTCGTGTTCAGCCTTCTCGCAACCATCTACGCAAGGAGAGTTGTGGAAAAAGAAATCGAGGAGAGCAAGTGGCCGTACTTCTACACACTCTGGCAGCTGATGATATCTGGACTGGTTGGCGTTTCCGTTACCGGAGACCTCTTCAACCTCTTCGTCTTCCTTGAGATAGCCTCGCTCGCGGGTTATGCGCTGATAGCAATGGCCGGCAGGAAGGCTTTCGTTGCATCATACAACTACCTCATCCTCGGGACTGTCGGAATCTCGTTCTATCTGCTCGGAACGGCTTTTCTCTATGCGGAGACAGGCACCCTGAACATGCTCGACGCGAGGATCCTGCTCTCCTTAGTTTACGAGAACAGGGTCGTGCAGGCCTCGTTTGTGTTCTACTTCATTGGGCTTGCAATAAAGATGGCCCTCTTTCCATTCCACACCTGGCAGCCTGACGCTTACGAACACTCTCCCTCCGCTGTCACGGTGCTGATATCCACGGCAATGGCCAAGATAAATGCCTATGCTCTGATAAGAGTGATCTTCTCCGTCTTCACCGTCAGCTTCCTGGAAAGGTTCGTTCAGGTATGGACTCTCATCGCCTGGATTGCCGCTCTGGCAGTAATTCTGGGTTCTGTGTTTGCAATAATGCAGAGGAGCCTGAAGAGGATGCTCGCCTACTCTTCAATTTCCCATGTCGGTTACATAGTTCTTGGCATGACCTTTCTTCACACAAAGTGGGGGTTGAGCGCTGCGGTTGTGCATCTCCTCAACCATTCCATAATGAAGGCCACGCTCTTCATGGTCGCCTGCGGCTTCATCTACAAGTTCGGGTTCAGAGAGATCGATGATCTCGCCGGGATTGGGAGAAAAATGCCATTCTCAGCAGCAGCGTTTACCATAGCCGCGATATCGATGATCGGAATCCCCCCGACGGTTGGTTTCGTAACGAAGCTCTACATAATCCTTGCATCCATCGAAACAGGACAGATAGCATACATCTTCGTCATGGTTGCAAGCTCTCTTCTCAGCCTCGTTTACTTCTGGAGAGTGATCGAGACCATGTACATGAAGGGCGACCACCACCATGAGCAGGAAAGAGAAGAACTTCCGGCTGAGATGCTCCTGCCGGCCATATTCCTGTCGTTCCTCACCATAGCCTTCGGACTGTTCTGGCTCAGCGGTGCTGGCATGCCGATGCTCGACACGATTGCGAAAACCTTAGGGGTGGTGCCATGAGCGCTGAGGCGCTTGTGCTGATTGCTCTGCTGTCCCCCGGTATCGCTTCACTTCTGATACTGCTCACCGGCAGATATCCAAATCTGAGGGAGAGCGTTACAATCCTCGCTTCCGTCGTGAGCTTCCTCGCCATAGTCCCGCTGTCTAAGGAGGTTATGCAGGCTCCGGTCGAAGTTACGCTCTTCTACATCGCTCCGGGACTTGACTTTGCCTTCAGGGTTGACGCTTTCGGTATGATATTCGCCATAACCTCATCCTCGCTGTGGATTCTGGTCTCGATATACTCAATCGGCTACATGCGTGCCTTAAACGAGCACGCTCAGACGAGGTTTTACTTCAGCTTCGCCGTTGCGATATTTTCGGCCTTTGGTATCGCTTTTTCAAAAAACCTGCTCACATTCTACATCTTCTACGAACTCCTGACAATCTGCACCTACCCGCTTGTTGCCCATGAAGAAACACCCGAGGCAATATCCGGTGGAAGGAGGTACCTCGCCTACCTCTTACCTTCTGGAGCCGCGCTCCTCGTTGCACTTGCCATAACCTACTGGCTCACCGGAACAACTGACTTTCAGGCAGGGGGCTTCATCAACGGGCCTGCGGAGATTTTGAGAATACTCTTCATAATCTACCTCCTCGGTTTCGTCAAGGCTGCATACATGCCCCTGCACTCCTGGCTCCCAACGGCGATGGTTGCCCCAACCCCCGTCTCGGCGTTGCTGCATGCTGTCGCGGTTGTTAAGGCGGGAGTGTTCGGAGTGATAAGGGTCGTCTACTACATCTACGGCCCCGATCTCGCCTCCAGTCTAAACCTTGGTGCGATTCTCGCCATCATAGCAGGATTCACGATGATTGTGGCTAACATTCTGGCGATTGGAGAGGATAACCTGAAGAGGAGGATAGCATATTCCACAATAAACCAGCTCTCCTTCATCTTAGTGGGAGCAGCAATGCTGAACCCTCTGGCCTTTGCAGGAGCTATAATGCACATTCCATTCCATGGCTACATGAAGATAACGCTCTTCCTGTGTGCCGGGGCAATAGCAGTGATTTCCGGTAAGGACAGGGTGAGTCAGCTTGACGGGCTTGGGAGGGCAATGCCTGTAACATTTGCAGCATTCTCAATCGGTGCTTTCGGAATGAGCGGTCTTCCCCCTGTGGCGGGGTTCATAAGCAAGTGGTACATAGCTCTCGGCACCATAAGTGCCAACAACCTGATTGCCCTCGCAGCCATTCTGGCAGCATCGCTCCTCGATGTGGTTTATTTCTTCCCGATCATCAGGAATGCCTTCTTCAGGAAGCCAGACGGAGAGTTCGACGAGAGGGGCAGGCTGTACCACCTGTACATGGTGGTGCCACTCGCCCTGACCGCGGCATTTTCGATAATCCTCTTCCTGAATCCCGACATTCTGAACGTTTTCGAGCTGGCGAGAATAGCGGTAAATGACGTCTGGGGTGGTGGAATATGATTGAGCTTGATGCAGAAAGGTGGATGAAGTACCTGTACGCCATTGCAGCACTCCTGATCACTGCAGATATCGCATACTACTTCGCTGCCCATCCAGAGCATCACTTCTCATGGGAAATTCCGGCGTTCAGCGCAGCCTACGGCTTAATCATGTGCATTCTGCTCGTTGTCGTGTCAAAGTCCATTGGCAGGTTCATAATGAGGGACGAGGACTACTACGAAAGATTGGGAAGGTGAGATGAATGACCTGGATTCACCCCGGTATTGTCATAATTCTTGGAGCCCTCCTGATTCCATTCATCAGGTCGAGGAGAGCTGAGCAGATTCTGTTCATTCTGCTCCCTCTTTCATCCCTGTCCATACTCCTGCTAACATCCCTCGGTTACTTTGGAGAAATCCCGTTCACAGCACTGAAGCTGCACTTCCTCGACTACGAGCTTGTCCTTGCAAGAGTGGACAGGCTTGCGATGGTTTTTGCGTATGTTTTCTCCCTCGCTGCAATAGCAATGAACGTCTATGCCCTTCATGCCGACAGACGCGAGCATTTTTCGGCGATGATGTACGTCGGCAGCGCTCTCGGAGCGGTTTTTGCAGGTGACGTCTTCACCCTCTACGTCTTCTGGGAGATAATGGCCCTTGCGTCCCTGTTCCTGATCTGGTTCAGAAGGACTAAGAGTGCAGAGAGTGCCGGGTTCAGATATGCCCTCTGGCACCTCTTTGGCGGTCTGTGCCTGCTTGCAGGTATCGTAATGTATGTCTTCCAGACCGGAAGCATAGCATTCAACCAATTTGACCCATCCATCGGTTACGCATACTACCTCATGCTGCTTGGATTCATCATAAACGCTGCGGTCCCACCACTGCACGCCTGGTTGCCGGATGCCTATCCTGAAGCGACGGTTACAGGAGCGGTGTATCTCACGGCCTTCACGACAAAGACCGCCGTTTACACCCTCGCAAGGGGGTTTGCAGGAGAAGAAATTCTGATGTGGCTTGGCGCAATAATGGCCATGTACGGAGTCATCTTCGCCGTCCTGGAGAATGATGGCAGGAGATTGCTGTCTTACCACATCGTCTACCAGGTCGGATACATGGTCGCGGGGGTGGGAATAGGCACAGCAATGGCAATAAACGGCGCGACGTCTCATGCCTTCACGCACATCCTGTACAAAGCTTTGTTATTCATGGGAATGGGTGCGGTTCTTCATGCAACCGGGAGGAGTAGATTGACTGATCTTGGGGGCCTCTATAGATATATGCCGGCAGTATTCTGGCTTTACATGGCTGGGGCGTTCTCTATTTCTGGCGTCCCATTATTTAGTGGATTTGTGAGCAAGAACATGACCGTGTATGCTTCGGCTGAGGCTAATTTGCCTCTGGTATGGCTGCTGCTCGAGGGTGCGAGCGTAGGAACATTTCTTTCAGTAGGCCTAAAACTTCCATGGAAGGTATGGTTTTACGGTGATGCAAATGTAGAACCGGCTAAAAATCAAAAGAATATGCTTGTAGGAATGGCGATACTTGCACTGCTGAATGTATTCTTTGGAACGTATCCCGGATACAAGCTCCTGTATTCCATACTGCCGTATCCGGTCGAGTACCATCCCTATGCCCCGGCAAAGGTCTTGGCAATGAGCCAGCTACTGCTATTCACGTTCTTCGCCTTCTGGCTAATGAGGGACAAGCTCAGAGGAGAGGCGAAAATTGTTCTCGACACGGACTGGCTGCCCAGAATCCTTGGAAGGTACTTCATTCACTACAGTGTGAGGTTCACGGAGTTCTCCAAGGAGCTGGACAGGAGGTTCCTCGAGATGACATCGAAGTTCAAAGCAATAGCGAGTGTGAGGCTCAGGGAGCTCAGTGCAGGCTACGGAGTGCTGATAGCCAGTCTGATCTTTGCGGTCTACCTTCTGCTGTTCATAGCCTCATGAACTCTTTTTTGTTTGCGGTGAGGGGTTCTGCCCGGGAGACCATGAAAAACTATTTAAATTCATACCCGAATGATGGGTCAATGCAAAAGTTCGGCAGAATAGCAGAGCTCTGCAACCTTTTCTTGATTGTAGTAGTACACTGAATCTTTCGATTAGTGGTGGGTGGTTTTATGAGAGGTGCTGATGCCATTGTCAAGGCTCTGGAGAAGGAAGGTGTGAAGCACATCTTCGGCATACCGGGAGGAGCGATAATTGAGGTTTACGATGCGCTGTTCGATTCGGAGATAAGGCACGTCCTCACCAGGCACGAGCAGGCTGCGGTGCACGCTGCAGACGGTTACGCAAGGGCAACTGGAAGGACCGGTGTGGCGTTCGCAACGTCGGGCCCAGGAGCGACCAACACGGTCACGGGGATAGCGACGGCTTACATGGACTCCTCTCCCATCGTCGTGATGACTGGACAGGTGGCGAGGAGTCTGATCGGGAACGACGCATTCCAGGAGGCGGACATAACCGGCATAACTATGCCAATAACCAAGCACAACTACCTCGTGACGGACGAGGGAGAGCTCCTCAGGATAGTCAAGGAAGCTTTCCACATTGCCTCTACCGGAAGGCCGGGGCCTGTGCTCATAGACCTTCCAAAGGATGTCACCGTCGCTGAGGTCGAGTTCGACTATCCTGACAGGATAGAGCTTCCCGGCTACAAGCCGAAGTACGCCGGGCACCCGAGGCAGATAAAGAAAGCGGCGGAGCTGATAATTAAAGCTGAGAGACCGGTGATTCTGGCTGGAGGAGGTGTCGTGCTTTCAAACGCGAGCGAAGAGCTGACAAAGCTGGCCGAGACGATCCCGGCCTACGTTGCAACGAGTCTGATGGGCAAGGGTGCGATTCCTGAAACCCACCCGCTCAGCCTCGGGTTCGTTGGAATGCACGGCTCGAAGTACGCGAACTACGCGGTCCAGGAGGCTGACGTTTTAATTGCCGTTGGTATCAGGTTCTCCGACAGGACAACTGGCAGGGTTTCCGACTTCGCCCCCAACGCGAAGATAATCCACATTGACATAGACCCTGCCGAGATAGGAAAGAACGTTGACGTTCACGTGCCAATTGTTGGAGACGCGAAGCTCGTCTTGAGAGAGATGGTAAAGCACATAACCTACAGGAGGAGGAAGGAGTGGGAGGAAAAGGTTGAGGGCTGGAGAAAAGCCCATCCTCTGAGGTACAGGCAGGACGAAAAGATCAAACCCCAGTACGTCATAGAGAAGATCTGGGAGCTCGCTCCGGATGCGATAATAACCACCGAAGTCGGACAGAATCAGATGTGGGCTGCGCAGTACTTCAAGGTCAAGAGGCCGAGGCAGTTCATAACGTCCGGCGGTCTCGGAACGATGGGTTTCGGTTTTCCGGCAGCGATGGGCGCGAAGACAGCATTTCCGGAAAAACAAGTTGTTGACATAGCCGGAGACGGCAGCTTTCTGATGAACATCCAGGAGCTCGCGACGTGTGTTGACTACGGGATAAACGTCAAGGTCGTCATTCTGAACAACATGTTCCTCGGAATGGTCAGGCAGTGGCAGGAGCTGTTCTATGACGAGCGCTACTCCGCAACCTGTCTCAGGTGCAAGGAGATGAGCTTCGAAAAGATTGCCGAGGGGTTTGGCGCTGTGGGCATGACCGTCGAGAAGCCATCGGAGGTCGAGGACGCTCTTAAGGAGGCGTTCGAGATCGACGCTCCTGTGGTGATAGACTTCAGGGTTGACAGGCTCGAAAACGTCTATCCGATGGTGCCGGCTGGAGCTGCGCTGCACGAGGTTATTGACGAGGAGGTGTGATTGATGAGGCACACGATTGCCGCGCTCGTTGAGAACAGGCCCGGAGTGCTCGCGAGGGTCGCGGGTCTGTTCAGGAGGAGGGGATTCAACATAGAGAGCCTCGCGGTCGGGGTTACGGAGAAGGAAGGGATCTCGAGGATGACCATAGTTGTTGCGGGTGACGACAGAACTATAGAGCAGGTTACAAAGCAGCTGAACAAGCTCATCGAGGTAATAAAGGTCAGCGACGTCTCAACCAACGCCGTCGAAAGGGAGCTTGCCCTCATAAAGGTTGCCACGACTCCCCAGACGAGGGGGGAGATAATAGAGATAGCCAACATATTCAGGGCGAGGATAGTCGATGTCTCGAGGGATTCATTCATTGTGGAGATAACCGGGGACGAGGACAAGGTCAATGCATTCATCGACCTGATGAGGCAGTACGGCATAAAGGAGGTTGCCAGAACTGGAAAGATTGCGATGCAGAGAGGCAGCAAGTCGATGGAATGACCGAGTTCAACCCCTTTTTTAAACGCTACTCGAAGGGTCTGAGGAGGGTTGCCGTAGTATATCCGAACAGGTATGTTGGGGGAATCTCCAACATAGGCATTCAGAGGCTGTACTACGAGGTGAACCGCTCGGAAAACTATCTTGCAGAGAGGTTTTACAGCGACGTTTTTGGTGGGGTCAGGAGCGTGGAGAATGCCACTCCCCTGAAGGACTTCGATGTCGCTCTTTTTTCAATTCAGTACGAAGAGGACATCTTTAACGCTGTTCGAATCCTCCGCGAAAGTGGGTTTTCTGGCAGAAGCGTGGCGGGTGGCCCATGCATAATCCAGAATCCGTTTCCGTACACCAGAATATTCAACAGGCTGTTCGTCGGCGAAGCGGAGAACGCGGTGGTGGACATTGTCGAGGACAGAGACGTGGAGGGTTTGATACCTCACTCCTACAGGAGGAGGAGGGTCGAGCTTGACAGCGAGATGAGGAGCGAGATTGTTGGCGATGGGGCTTACGGAAGAGCTTTAATCATTGAGATAGGCAGGGGATGCCCGAGGGGGTGCAGATTCTGCGTCGTTAGGCAGATATACTCGCCTGCGAGGTGGAGGAGCGCTGAGGATGTGCTCGAGTTTGCGGAGGAGAACAGGAAGCTTGCAGACAAGGTTGCCATGGTTGCTCCGTCTCCTACTGACCACCCGGAGTTCATGGAAATAGTTTCTGGTCTCAGGGAGCTGGGATTTGACGTCTCTCCATCTTCTCTGAGGGCTGACAGGTTTGACGAGGAGATGGCAGAGCTGCTCTCCGGGACAAAAACCCTCACGCTCGCACCCGAGGCTGGGAGCGAGAGGCTCAGGGATGTTCTGAACAAGGGAATTTCTGAGGAGGATATAGTAAATGCGGTTGAGATTGCCGAAGGTGCGGAGAGAGTCAAGATGTACTTCATGTTCGGGCTGCCAGGAGAGACCCGGGAGGATCTGGAGGAGATCGTCAGGATGGTGGAGAGGATAAGGAAAATGGGCAGGAGAGTGGTCGTCTCGATAAACCCCCTCGTGCCAAAGCCCCACACGCCTTTTCAGTGGCTTCCTTATGGAGGTGATCCTGAGAAGAATGTCAGGGAGAATCTGAGGGAACTGAAGAGGAAAAGGGGTTACCTGATCTCGAAACTCAGGAGAATTGCTGAGGTTGAGGTCGAGAGCGTTGAGAGGTTTGCTGTGCAGACCATAATCTCCAGGGGTGATGAGGAAGTAGGAGAGCTCGTTGTGAGGGGCGCGAGACCTTCGGAAATCCTGAAATCCGGAGCCACGAGGTTTCTCGGGTTCATACCTCTTGATCGGGAACTGCCTTGGGATGGGATCGAGATGGGGTACAGAAGGAGGAGGCTCGTCCGGGAGTTTGAGATCTCGATGGAGAAGGCGGGAATCACCTTACCCTGAATATCTGGGTCCCCATGCTGTCGAACACCTTCTCCATGCAGGTGAAGTTCTGCGGACCGTACAGTCCTCTCTCATAGTCTCCGTACACTATGTAGGTCGCGTTGTACGACTTCGCTATTTCGAGCGCGACCTCGCAGGAGGAAGTGTAGATCGCCCTGACATCCGCCATTCTTCTGGCTATCTCGTCTCCACTGTCCCTCCAGTGAACCTCGTGGTTCGGCCACGCTATGACCGCCTGGTTTCCCGTGAATGACGCGATTCTACCGCTGTATGTGTAGCTCCCCTCGACACCCTCGACGATGACTGCGTTTTTCCCGTACAGCCATTCCACGGCACGGTAGTCTCCGGGGTGCGACTGTTCCATGAACCTCAGACCGTCAAGGCTGAGTTCTGCCTTGTAGTGCCTTGCTGGCGTTGCGACCGCCGGATACACAAGCATGAGGGCAATCAGAACGATCGCCACCTTCTTTCTCGTCTCGTACACTTTCTTTAGCGATTCTGAAAGTGCCGGAATGAGGAGTGTCCACGACAGCAGGTAGAACTTGAAGTACGTGTTCATCCTGAAGTCAATTGCAACAAACTCGCACACGAGAATGAACAGTATGGCAGTGACGGCGAGAACGTCCTCGAATCCACGTCTTTTAACCGCATATGCCGCTGGCGGAAGGAACAGAAATGCTGGAGTGACTATGGAAGGGAGGGCAAGCAGGAGGTATGCCGGACTCTCCTTTATCTCCTCGACATATCTCGCGTAAAGGAGGACGAGGAACAGCCCCCAGAACAGGACGAACTGGACGGGCGGGCTGAACTCCAGCGTCAGGAAAACCGGTGCACTGGTGTTCATCTCGAGCTTGAAGGCGAGTATGAGCAGTGCAGATGCCAGAACGTGAGGCCAGTAGCTCCTGTCCTTGTGGAGCATTATTGCTGCAGACAGCAGGAAAAATGCCGGGGCGTCCCAGGAATTGGTTGCGAACAGGGCGAAGTTCATGACCGGAATTGCCCACGAGTACTCGTTTTCCCTGTAGAACCTGTAGAGGATGGCGATAAACAGAATTTTGAGGGGTATTGCGACTACGTGGGCGTGAAGATCTCCGTGGATAAAGCTGAAGTACGGAAACTCGGTAATCACTTTTCCAAACGTGCTGTCCGGGATTATTCTGGTCGAGTTCCAGTAGAACAGGTATCCGGGCAGGTTTCCTGAGGTGATGTGGGAGATCAGCTCGTAAAGTGCATAAAGGGGTCCGGCAAAAAGGGGTACGAGCCCGATAACTCCGATCCCCCTCTCCCTGAGGAATCCGTGGAGTACGGATACCGAGATCGCCCCGACAAAGGCCATCGCGATGTTGTAGGCATACCACGGTGGGGTAAGGCTGAGCTTCGCGATTACCGCAGAAATCACGGAGCCGAAGTAGTAGTAGACATCCAGTCTCTTCCCGGCGAAGTAAGGATCTGGAGGTGGGAAGCGGTCCGCGTTAAGCACAGCGTTCAGGAATGCCGAGTCCATGAACTTCTCCGCGCCGAATATGTCTGGAGCGAGGCTTCGAAGGAACAGGAAAAACGCGAACGATATGATGAACGCAAGCTCGTTTCTCACGTCCACTCTGAACGACTCTCTCCCGACCCTGAAAAACGTGTAAGCCAGCAGGATCACGAGAGAAATCGTGAACGCTGCTGAAAAGCTCATGAAGTGGGCAAAAACGTAGGAGAAAAACGCGAGGAGGACAATCGAGAGGAGCTTGGATATGTGGTAGTCCCGGAAGGTGTTCGAGAACAGGACGAGTGCACCTACCAGCACAAGTATGCCCACGGTCATGATCTCATCTCCTTCAGACTTATTCCGAGCTTCAGAGACGAGATCAGCCCGAGAACCAGGGTGGAAAGATTCTTCACGGCGTGATCGGCTATTGCCACTGCCAGTGCCCTGTCGCTGGAGATTGCCGAGGACAGGATCAGCGTGAGTGTAGCCTCGTACGTCCCAACCCCTCCCGGAGTCAGCGGGAGGATCTTTACCACATTACCCATCGCAACGGCAAATGCGGGGATGTAGATCTTAACCGGATCGAATGATGACAGTATGATGTAGCAGACGAGCACGTCGATCATCCATATCGCCGTGGAAAGCGGAATGAACATGAGCGCCTTCTTAGAGAAGATGAGGCTCTTGGCGTCTTCCATGACCCTCGCCACGTACCCCCTCGTTCTTGAGAGGAACACAACACCGAGGATTATGAGCCCGAGGAATGCGAGTGCGTAAACGAGCATGCTGAAGTACTCCATTCCGACGAAGACTATGCTCGCCAGAGCTATTATCAGAATTGCGATGACGTCGTATATCCTCTCAGCCGCGAGCCCGCTGAAGCTCGTCTGATACGCAACATCCTTCTTGGCGTAGACGTAGGCCCTCCCGAGATCGCCTATCCTGACCGGTGTGATCACGTTCAGGGTCTGGCTTATCGACGTGGCCATTATCGCGTACCCCACGCTAACCCCGCCCCGGATGTCCCTCATGAGGAGCTCGAATCTGATTCCCCTGAAGATGAACGAGAGGGGATATACCATGAAGGCCAGCCCCACCTTTGCCGCGTCGATTTCTCTGAATGCGTAAATGAGCTTTTCCGGATTGGCGATGTATATGAGGCTGGCGAAAATGATCAGAGTTACTCCGAGAGAGAAGTACAGAAAGCTCCTTTCGGAGTACCTCATGAGTCTGGAGAACAGGTACAGTGACGTTTTCAGCACGTTTACGCTGCTCTCCTCAGAGTGAACCCACCTGACAGGTATCTCCCTGATCCTCAGCCCCTCCCTCTGGGCGAGCACGAGGAGCTCCGTGTCCCAGAACCAGTGGTTGTCCTTAACCTTTTTTCCGAGTTCAAGCACGACGTCCTTTCTGAAGGCCTTGAACCCGCACTGGTGGTCTCTTATGCTCGATCCGAGCATGATTCTTGTGAGCATGTTGTAAACCCTTGAGGGGAGCTCTCTGACGAATGGTCTTTTCGTTTCACTCCCCCTGACGAGGCGTGATCCAATCGCTATGTCCCAGCCGTCCTCTATTGCGTTTACCAGGTCCCTTATGTGAGCGAGGTCCGTGGAAAGGTCTGCGTCCATGTAGATGACCACATCGTACCTCGCCGCTTTAACACCCTCAAAAACTGCTCTGCCCTTTCCCAGCCTTTCGTCACTGTGGATGTGCCTGACGCACTCATACTTCTCGGCAAGTTTTCTCGCGATCTCATCGGTACCGTCCGTGGAACCGTCTTCCACTATGATTATCTCAAACTCACTGAAGCTGTTACTGAGATAGCTCACGAGCTTCTCGATACTGCTCTCGAGTCTCGATGCCTCGTTGTGTGCCGGTATTATCACTGAAAGCATTGGGCAGAAGTCTGTCAGATGGTTTTTAAAATTATGGAGTGGCTGTCGTAGGTTACGTAACCGCCCTCCCTCCCCTTCGTCAGCATTACCCTGCTGACCGGCTTGATCTCCAGATCCTGTCCTGTCGAGATTTTAGCGTGCATGTCCGCGTAGCTCATTCCGTAAGCGGCTTCGAATGCCACTGCTGGAGTTGTGAGGCGGGCGTTCACCTCTATCACGAATGGGACGTCTGAAACCACGAGGTCAACTCCCACGTACCCCCTCAAACCCTCTATCGCAGAGACCGCATTTACGGCCTCATCCACGACAGCCCTGTCCACTTCTGCCGGTACCACGGCACCTTTGTATTCGAATCCGTCCAGAATCTGCTCGTTAACGCTGAGGACTGTGATGTCCTCGCCTACGTGGAGGCTCACGCTCACGGCCATTCCCTTAATGAGCTCCTGAGCTATGAACCCGTCTGGAACATCTCCACCAGCTCTGATTCCGTCCCCTCCACACGAGACTCTCGGCTTTACGATGTACTCGCACGACAGCTCGCTCAGGGACGTTTCGGGCATGTTCACCTTCCCTCTTAGCTTTTTGTACGTCTTCCACTTGTCTGAGGTGACCTCAACAGCCCTGCTCGACGATCCGAGGTTTTCCACTCCAGACCTCTCCACGATCTTCGTGAGCTTCAGGAGGGTGTGGTCGTTTTCGGGGGCAACTATCAGGGCTGCGTCCGCATTCTCGAGGCATTCTGAGAACGAGAGGTTCGAGGGAAATTGAAAGAATCCCGAAAACTCCGGTCTGACGTAGGATACGAGCTCGTAGTACTTTGAAAACTCAAGCATGCTCCTGAACATCGCAAGCCCCTCGACTGCGATGCTGCTCGGGAGCCTTTCCTGGCAGGTTCCGTGCTCGTATACGAACAGCCTATTTTTCTTCGTCATAGTCCTCTTCGTTGAGCACGATCGCAACGTCTGCTGAGTTTTTGAGGGCCGTGGAAAATCCGGGTTCGGCTCCTATGATTATCGTCTCCTTACCCACCTCCATGGCCTTCTTGAGCACGGCCTTGAAGTCCGCATCCCTCGTAACGAGGGCGAGAACGTCAATGCTGTCGTTGTACACTATCTCCATCGCCTCCACTGCCATTCTGACATCAACGTCTCCTGACGTGATCACGGGCTCGAATCCCTGGTTCTCTATCGCCTCGACCAGCTTGTCCCCTGCGTACTGGTTCAGGAAGACCTTGGCGATCTTTATGTCACCGTACTCGCACAGGATCTCCCTGATCTCCTTCAGGTTGAGGTTGAACTCCTTCCTGAGCATGTTCGGACCATCGACGAGCACTCCTATCTTCTTCTTGTCCTCCTTTCTCGACGAGAGAACCTTCTTGAACTTCTGTATCTTTGAAACGTTTATGGTTGGCTTTATCGGCATGATCACCACCAAAGCTGCAATCAGATATCTACATCAAAAACTTCTCTTGCATTTTTTATAAGCTTGATGGATAGCTCATCAACCTCCATCCCCTTTACCTCGGCAACGGTCTCGTATGCCATTCTTACGTTGGCCGGCTCGTTTCTGCCCTTTATGGGGGACAAGAACGGACTGTCGGTCTCAAGCAGAAGGTGGCCCTCGTCCACAATTTCTGCTATTTTCCTGACGTTTTCTGAAAAGCACACCAGGGTTGACAGGGATACATAGTGTCCCGAATCCACGATCCTCGGTACGAGGCTCTCGCTGCCGGTGTAGCAGTGGAAAACAGCGACAACGTCTCTGCTTTTTATCAGGTCGAAGGCCCTCTCCTCAGCCTTCCTCGCGTGTATTATCAGTGGCAGGTCGAGCTCCTCTGCGAGGTCAACGAAGGTGAGAAAAACGTCTTTCTGTTCGCTGTAGCTCGCTTTTGCCTTTTTCAGGTCGAGACCAACCTCACCTATGCCTATTATCCTTTCCCGGTTCTCCAGAATCTGACTCACCACGTACCTCGGGTCCGACTTGCCAATCCTGTTGGGCGAGAAGCCGAGGGTCGAGTGCACGGCATCGGGGTACTCCCCGGAAATCCTCAGCGACCTCTCGTTTGACGGAAAGTCAAATCCGGAGTCCACAATGAACACGACTCCCGAAACCAGCGCTCTCTGCAGGACCTCCCGCCTGTCCCTGTTGAAGCTGTCGAAGTTTAGGTGACAGTGCACATCCGCGAGTTCCATCATCTGCTCTTCCTCATCTTCATCAGGTAGTTTACCGCGTTTATAACCGCATCTATGGTGGCCATGACGATGTCCGCACCAGCACCCCTCGCCGTGAAGCTCCTGCCGTCCTCATCCTCAACGGTTACGTAAACCTCAGCCAGAGCATCGCTCCCACCTGTTATGGCATCCATCCTGAACTCCGTGATCCTTATGCTCTTGCCGACGAGCTCAGCAACGGCCTTAAGTGCTGCATCCACGGGCCCCACTCCTATCGCGGAGGTAACCTTTTTCCTCCCGTCCACCTCAGCGTTAATAACGGCGGTTGGCGTTATTCTGTTCCCCGTAAGCACGGTCGCCTCGTCCAGAATTATTGCCCTCTCCTCTTTCCTGACCTCGCCCATCAGCACCTCTGCGAGCGTTATGACATCCAGGTCCGTTACCTTCTTGCCCTTGTCTCCGAGCTCCTTCACCTTCTCGACTATCTTCGTGAGCACGTCCTCGCTTACGGCATAACCTGCGTCCTCGAGCATCTTCTTTATCTGGTGCCTTCCCGCATGCTTTCCTATTACAATCCTTCTCCTGTGCCCCACCATCTCCGGTGTTATCAGCCCGGGCTCGAATGTTTTGGCGTCGCTCAGTACGCCATGGGCGTGTATCCCGCTCTCGTGGCTGAAGGCGTTCTCTCCAACTATTGGCGTGTTGGGTGGGAGCTTTATTCCAGAGAGCCTCTCGACGAGCCTCGCGGTCTCCACAAGGTATTCCGTCCTTATGTTGGTTTTCAGACCTTCGACAGCCGTTATGAGCATAACGACCTCTGCAAGGCTCGCGTTTCCCGCCCTCTCACCGATGCCGTTGACGGTCACCTGCACCTCGTCAGCTCCCGCCTTGACCGCCGCGTAGGTGTTGGCAACGGCCAAACCAAAATCGTTGTGGCAGTGCACGTCAATCGGCACCTTCAGGACCTTTCTGAGCTCGCTTACGAGCTCGTACATCGTGAATGGCGTCGCCACACCCACGGTGTCGGGCACATTCACTATGTCGACTCCGGCCTCCTCAACAGCCTTGTAGATGGTCTTCAGGTAGTCTATCTCGGTCCTCGTAGCATCCATGGCCGAGAACATGCACTCCACTCCGTGGGACTTAATGTACTCCACTCCCTCGACCGCCATTTCGACTATCTCTTCTCTGCTTTTTTTAACCGTGTGTTCGATCTGTATCTTTGAGGTTGAGATGAAAATGTGAACCATGTCAGCATCAGCCTGAATTGCCCTGTCGATGTCCTCCCTAACAAGCCTCGCGAGGCCGCACACCCTGGATTTCAGACCGAGGCCGGCAATCTCCTTGACAGCGTCAAACTCACCCTGGGTGGCTGCAGGAAATCCTGCTTCAATAACGTCAACTCCGAGCTTATCAAGCTGCTTGGCAATCTGGATTTTATAGTTCAGCGGGAATGATATTCCGGGAGTCTGCTCCCCGTCTCTGAGCGTTGTGTCAAAGACTTTCACAGTTCGCATACTCCCACAACCGGCCTTCTAAATAAAAATTTATGGTTATGTCAAAATCCGACCTGAACGTTAAGTTCACGGGTAGATGACGTCCTTTGGAACCCTCCTTTCCTCGTCGGCAGGTCTGGTTATCACGAGGACTCCGAGAAACTCGTCGTCTGAGGACCATACGGCACAGTATAGCTTCTCGTAATCTCTGCCCTCGTATGTCAGGTTTCTCCTGAAAACAGACCTTTTCCTGTTCCTCATCTCCTCAAATATGTGTCTGATGAACTTTGCCGTAACTCTCGAGTGGAGCTCCTCCACGTGTTTCCCAATTACTCCGCTGTCGTTAATCACATGCCCGTTACCGTAGAGAAACGTTACAACTCCGTGCTTGTCTATGAATGCGACGGAGTCGTTCGAGTGTATTACGCTTGCCTGAGTGAACACGTTCTTTATAACCTCTGACAGGGGGTCAGAAGCGTCCATGGTCAGTATCTTCTCGTTCAGGTGGTAGATGTACTTCTTTCCGTACCTCCCTCTTGATCTGACCTCCTCTCTCTCCAGGATTCCCTCGGAATACAGTTTCTCGAGTGCCGATGACACCGTGGTGTAGGGGACCTTGATCCCCTCGCTTTCCATGGTCTTTTTGATTTCTCTCGCACTCATCTTTTTTCCGTTTTTCAAAATTGATATGATTTTCAGCTCTTTATCTGTAAGTGACCATGACACGGGATTTCAATAGGCTGGTGGATATATAAATATTTTTCGTGTTTTTACGTCGTGACACGGTTAATTAACTTCAAAATCGGAAATTTTTTAAATTCTCGGTACAACACTGCTCTTGTATGAGGGGTGTTAATCCAAGGGTGCCAGTGCTGTTGCTGGTGTTTGTGGCTTTGGCAGCCGTACACCCTTCAGTGGCAGAAGAGCCCTGTATTGGCTGCCACAAATCCGTAACTCCTGGAATAGTCAGCCAGTACGAGGATTCTGCAATGGCAAAGGCAGGAGTTACATGCCTGGACTGTCACGGTGAGATTAAGGGTATAAACGATCCAAGCGTTATTAACCACAATGGCTACAGAATAACCCCTGTTGTCTCACCACTGCACTGCCAGAAGTGCCACCCGAAGGAGTACGAGGAGTTCATGAGGAGCAAACACGCCTGGACTGCACTCATAGGCCCCTACAAGCTATGGTACAGGGATGTTATCTCAAAGGGCCTTGTTAAGGAAGGCGAGGCTCCTACGAACGACGTCTTTCTTGCAGAGGACCCATACGAACACATGGGCAACACGGTCTCAGCCCTTTTCCCAGCATCTGGCATTCTCGACAGGGTGGGACTTCTCGACGAGATTGATGGCTACAAGAACACGCTGAACTGTGAGGGCTGTCATGGCAGTGCTGTGATTGTCAAGGACGGAAAGATTGTCAAGGGATGGCCCAACAACGGCATTGGCAGGATGAACCCCGACGGCAGTCTGGGGAGCTGTTCCGCATGCCACACAAGGCACAAATTTGACAGGGCTGAGGCGAGAAAGCCTGAAACGTGTGGGCAGTGCCATCTCGGTCCTGACCACCCGCAGATTGAGATATATGAGGAGAGCAAGCACGGAAATATTTACTACAGCCTCGAGAACCACAGCTTCCTGAAAGAGGAGAGATTAACGCCCGAGAACACTCCTGCACCGACATGTGCGGTCTGCCACATGAGTGGGTTCAATGGAGCCAGAACGACCCACGACGTTGGAGAGAGGCTCTACTGGGAACTGCAGCCTGCAATAAGCACTCCTCAGTGGTATCCGTCCAATCTCGTGCCTGTGGGCAAGGCCAAGCCGGACGGGGAAAAGGCCAGTCAGAACAGGGAGGAGATGAAGAAGGTATGCAGAGGGTGCCACTCACCTTCATGGGTTGACAGATACTTTGTGGAATTTGATCAGTCGGTTCAGGACTACAATGTAGTTGCCAAGTCGGCAAAGGAATTCCTGCAGAAAATCTACGACGAGGGGCTTGCAGACAAGAGCAACCCGCTGGACGAGTATCCTGAACTCATGTGGTACTACATCTGGCACCACGATGGCAGGAGATGGAAGATGGGTGCCTCGATGATGGGTTACGACTTTGCCCACTGGAGCGGTATCGTTGACACGGTCATGGACAAGTACGGCAGGATGATAGCATGGTACGACACACAGAAGAAGATTGAGGATGTTAAGGCGCTTGCAGAGCGGAGTAATGAGGAAAACGCGAAAGGGACGCCAACGCCAGAAACTCGGACAGAACAGACTGAAAAATCTCCTGGACTGTCATCCGTGTCGGCGCTTTTTGCCCTGAGCGCGGTGGTGTACTGGTCAAAAAGGAGAGGTGGTTGAAATTACGTCCAAATTTTTTTGTGGGTGGTGTGTGAACATGTGTATATGTGTTGAAGGGGGTGGATTATGAACGTAACGAGAAGGGATTTTGTCAAGCTGTGCGCCTTCGGAGCGATTTCTGCAGGGGTTGCGAGCAGGTACTTCCAGGTAGCATCTTCCCAGAGCTCTGGAAGTGACGAAATAAAGCTGGTCAGGTCCACCTGCTCTCCGAACTGCACGGGCGCTTGTGCGTATCACGCGATGGTATACAGGGGAAGGATAACATCGCTTATCCAGGCCGCCGATTACCCGGAGCCGGACTACAACCCGAGGGGGTGCCTGAAGGGACAGTCGATGGTCAACCTGATCTACGGACCAGACAGGCTGAAGAAACCGCTCATAAGGGTTGGCAAGAGAGGAGAGGGTAAGTTCAAGGCCGTGAGCTGGGACGAGGCTCTCGACTATGCAGCAGAGAAGCTGGTTGAGGTGATGAAGAAGTACGGTCCCGAGAGCATAGCGCTCTCGATTCAGGTTCCCGGAACGGGCTACGTGCACAAGGGGGCTGCGATAAGGCTGGCGAGCATGTTCGGCTGGAGCGTGCTGCACGGATACA
>NZ_JBPLZQ010000054.1:0-8019 GCF_054018175.1 Geoglobus sp. | reverse complement strand
TTCATACTGGTTTCCCTGACTGTACATAACCTTCGTGAGGTCAAACCTGAAAACACAGCCGTTCTCCCTGTGCTCCACCATGCTCTCACTTCCAGCGAGAGGTTCCATTTTTGGTCTCCTCATCATCCCGTGCCTTCCGAGGTCAAGCCACAGAGAGTTCAGACGGTAGTTTTTCACAACCTCTTCGGCAATCCTTTCCCTGTACTGCATCACAGAATCCGGGAGTTTCATAACCCCTATCTTCCCGAACACCTTCAGGTCCGCGTATCTCGGGTAGTGTCCCGCGATCCTTTCAACAATTTCCCTGAAATTCAGCCTCTGTCTGAACACCGGATTGCGGTCCTCCACAAGCTCAACACCGTCAATTTCGAATTCCGTCCCTTCAAGGGTGAAGTGATCCACTACGGGGATTATCACGTACCCGTTTTCAAACCTTATCCTCCTGCGCCTGTCCTTCAGACCTGCCTTCTCGACCTTCTTTCTGACATCTTCTGCAAGATCCTTCCGAACCTTTATCGCCTTCATTTCCTCACCAGACTTTCGTGGATAACCACGTATTCATCACCGCTCTTCGCGACGAAAACCCTGTCACCAACCTCAAACCTTAATTCGGGCTTTAAGATGGTGACCTGCTCGTAGCTGAAGGGATCGAGAATGTCTATGGTCGACTCGTCGATGTTTACAACGTAGCTCTCCATCAGCTCCTCTCTCCTTGCGATGACCTTCGGATTCCGCAGGTTTACCGTTTTTCCGCTCATCACGTCGTACCCCTTCTTCTTTTTAACGCTGGCAACGATTGCCTTTATGCCACTGTCCTCAACCAAGTCACCTGCAAAGTACCCCGGAAGTCTGACGAGGTACGTGAACCTGTAAAAGTCCCTGCCATCTTCCCTTCCAGCGATCTTGCTGCTCTCCTTGATTTCCGCCCCGAACGATCTGGCGAGGTTCCTCGCTATTTTCTGGGCAAGCCTTTTGTCCCCGAAATACACATCCACTCCCTCTCTCTTTTCCTCGATCCTTGATATGAAGGCACGTGGGTTAGAATGCTCCTTTTCTACGCTTTCAGCTATGATTTCAGATATCGTTTCGAGCTCATCATCCTTCAAGTTTCTGTTGTCGGCCCTTATCTGGATTATAGCCTCGTAGTACCCACCTGCCTGTCTGCTGCACCTCTCACAGGCAATTTTCTTCACCCTGACCTCAAAAAACGTCTCATAACTGTACGGGTAGTCCCTCAGCATCCCTTCAATCCTGAAAACGTATCTGCCAACATCGTCGCCGACGGGTTCAAAGCTGTAACCCTCAACGATGAATTCATCATGTAGCCTGATATTACCTGAAAGAATGTAATCAACCGCGTCTTCGAGACTTGTTCTCCTCCACCTGTCGAGCCTGAACTCTCCGCATCTCGAACACTTTACGAGTTCCACCACGGGCGGTACCTCTACAGGCGTTACTTTCATCGCGAGACATTTTCCGCACACGGGATACTCGCTCTCCCCACCACACGAAGCGCACCTCATTGCAACTCTGAAAATTGACGGGTGAATATTTATCTCTTTTCTAACCCTCCGCACACTCCCAGCCAAACTGATGGGCGCACCGGCACATAACTAAAGTTTTAATTACTTTCCAGAGAACTTCCGGGTATGAAGATCATCGCTTTCGTCGGCCTTCCGCTCAGCGGCAAGACTACGGCATCGAAGATAGCGGAGGAAATGGGGATCCCCGTCGTTGTGATGGGCGATGTGGTCAGAGAAGAGGTCAGGAGGAGGGGGCTCGAACTGACTGACGAGAACGCAGGCAGAGTTGCAAGCGAGCTGAGGGAAAAAGAAGGTATGGATGCTATCGCAAAAAGGTGCATCCCGGCAATCCGGAAAAAGCTCGAAGAGAAGGGAATAGTGGTGGTCGACGGAATCAGGGGTATCGCAGAGGTCGAGAGGTTCAGAAAGGAATTTGGAGACGACTTCATTCTGATTAACATAGAAGCTCCTCTCGAAACGAGGTTTGAAAGGGCGCTCAGGAGAAAGAGAGACGACGATGTCAGGACGGTGGAGGACCTCAAAAAGAGGGATGAGAGGGAGCTGTCGTGGAACATGGGAGAGGCGATAAAGATGGCAGACATTACCGTCGAGAACACGGGAGGCATAGAGGAGTTCGAAAACAAGATAAGGGACATAATAAGACACTTCGTTCCGAGGGTTGAGGTTGAGGTCGAGACGGAAATACACCCGACAGAGGATGAGGAGAAGGTAAAAAAAACCGTCCTGAACCTCTTTCCAGATGCTGACATCGAGATAGACGATGGAAGACTGCTTGCGAGAACAACAAACCTCACGAGATTCAGAGAGCTTCTGAGAATGCAGAGGATCCTTGACACCGCAAGAAGTGAGATGATTTCCGGCAAGAAGGGCAAATCAGTTGTCATCTACCTTAACAAGCAGACAGCATTCGTGTCGAGAATCAACTTCGCCGAGGAGGATGCAATCCTCTCCCCGCTCAAGGTCACCTTCAGACTTTACGACGTGGATTTTGAGAGGTTTCTCGATTATCTGACACCTGAGACGAGAGACGGGAGACCCATAAGAGAGGTAGATAGGCTTTGAACCCGATACTGAGAATCCTCGAGAGAACAGACGGGAGTGTGACCACAATAATAGAGGCCCTCACAGGAGAGAGAGCAGAAATAAGAACTATTGAGCAGAGAATCGTGAGTGCTGATTCCGACTCCGCCGTGGTCCTCGGCATACCGGAAGGTGAGAGGATAAACTACAGGGTCGTGGAAATAGTCTCTGCCGGAAAGATCTTTGCCAGGGCAAAGTCGATAACACCCCTGTCCAGACTGGACGAGAGTTTCAGAGAGGACCTTCTCAAAGCCGACATTCCCATCGGAAAGATAATAAAGAAGCACAGGCTCGAGGTTAGGAGGGAAATCCTCTGGAGCAGACTCGAAATCTGCCGGGATCTCGGGAAGTGTCTGGTCAGGAACTACAACATAATTCACAAGGGAAGAGTGCTGATCAACATAACCGAAATGTTTCCGGTGGAGGTATACGAGCAGTTCAGGTGGTGATTTGGGATGAGCTTCAGAGATACGGTCAGAAACTGGTTGGTAGACGAGGGGTTTTTCAAACAAGAGGTGAGTGACGAGAACGCCGATTTCCACTTTATCATTGAGGTACCTCCAGGATCGGGGCAGGTCATAGACGTGATCGCTCCAAAGGACAGAGATCTGCTCCTTGTTGCGAGTGGAATCAGGCTGAGCGACGAGCACTACGCGAAGGTCATGGGGCTATCGGAGAAGGAGAGGGAGAAGCTCATGTGGGAAATCCGCTTCGACCTCCTTTTTCTAACGACGGAGTTTCAGATCGTGCCGGATGCTATGAACCCGCAGCTTTTCCAGTTCACGCGAAAACTCTACCCGGAGGACATCACGAGACAGCTGCTTATGGATGCGATTTCTGAAGTCCACAAGTGCAAGCTGTACATCGTATGGAAGATGAGGCAGAAGTTTGACAGGATGAGGGGCGAGGAAGAGGTAATGTACATATGAGCGAGTGAGGAGAACAAATTTTTTATTAATTCTCCAGTACTTTTTCCGCGATGAAGGTTTTCATGCTGATCGTTGACGGGATGTCAGACAGGAGCGCGAAAGGCACAACTCCTCTCGACTCTGCAAGTACCCCCAACCTGGACCGGCTCGCAAAAATGGGGATCAACGGAATCATGGACACGATAAGGCCTGGAGTGAGACCTGGTAGCGATACGGCACACCTGTCGATACTCGGATACGATCCATTTGAGTACTACACAGGCAGGGGACCCATAGAGGCGTGCGGGGCAGGAATAGAGGTGAAACCCGGAGATATCGCGTTCAGAGTCAATTTCGGAACCGTCGAGGGAGAGGGGAGTGTTTTCGACAAGGTTGTGATTGACAGGAGAGCTGGAAGAATACAGGATAAGCAGGAGCTGGTCGATGCTGTCAACAGAGAGGTGAAGATTGACGGAGTGGAATTCATTCTGGGAAACGCCAGCGGTCACAGAGCTGCCCTTGTTTTCAGAGGTAGAAATTTATCGGACAGGATAACGGACAGTGACCCAAAGAAGATTGGAGAGAAGGTAAAACGCGTTAAAGCACTGGACAGTGAGGCCGAATTCACTGCCAGGATAGTGAACGAATTCATAGAGAAAAGCCACGAAGTTCTCAATTCACACCCCCTCAACGAGGAGAGAGCAAAAAGAGGATTGCCCAGAGCAAACGTGCTGCTGCTCAGAGGTGTTGGAAAAGCCGTACACGTTCCGAGCTTTGAGGAGCGGTACGGAATGAGGATGGCAGTTGTGGCAGGGACGACGCTAATAAAGGGTATAGGAAGGTTGCTGAAAGCCGACGTCATCGAGAACGAGAAATTTACCGGAAGCAGAGACACCGACCTTGCCCTGAAGGTTAAAACAGCCATAGAATGTCTGAACACACACGATTTTGTCCTGCTGCACATAAAGGCTCCGGACGAGTTCGGGCACGACGGAGACTTTGAGGGTAAGAAGGAGTTCATTGAAAAGATAGATTCTGCAATAAAGCCAATTACGGAGCTCGACTTTTCAGAAGTCTGTCTTGCGATTCTCGCCGACCACACGACACCAGTAACTGTGAGAGACCACACTGCAGATCCTGTCCCTCTAACGATAGTCTGCGACGGGGTCAGACAGGACGACGTCGAGGTGTTCAGCGAATTTCACGCCTACAAGGGTGGACTTTGCAGGATAAGGGGGCTCGATCTGATGAACATAATCCTCGACCTGACAGGTAAATCTAAAAAGTATGGGGCGTAGCTAAGAATGATGCTCGAGAGTCTCATCATTCCAGAGGGCACGAAGTTCGACGAAACGATGATAGTCCACGAGGGGGACGTCATCATTGGAAACCACTCCACCGTGGGTTTCGGAATCAGGGCTAAAAAGATCATAATTGGGGACAAGGCAGTCATAGAGGGAGATGTCATTGGAGAAGAGGTGAGGATTGATTCATGGGCGCGTATAAAGGGCAACGTGACATGCTTTGGAGACACATACATTGGAGAGTTCACGGCGATTGACGGTAAGCTCACAGTGCATGGTGACCTCGAAATTGGTAGAAACGTCAGAATCGAAAGAGGTTTTGAGGCCACGGGTCTGATCACGATCCAGAACCCGCTCCCTGTTATAATGTTCCTGTTCATCTACATCATGGAACTGCTCAGGCTTGGCAGACTTGACGAAATCGAGGAGCTGTTCAGCGAGGAATTTGAAAATCCCCTCGTAATTCCTGACGGTTCCAAGGTGTCCATGGAGAGGATACAGACCCAGAAGAACGCAGTTTTCAGGCGCAGTCGAGTTCTCGGAAACGTGAAGGCAAGGGACGTGATTGTGGAGGATACTGAGCTATACGGGAGCGTGAGAGGGAGAGACATCGTCGTAAACTCCAGCAAAATCCACGGAGCGGTGGAGGGAAGGAAGGTATACATCGTAAACGGAAGCAATGTTTTCGGAAGCATAAGTGCTGAGGAAGTGCACATGGAAAACGGGTGCGTTGTCGAGGGAAGCATAATTGGGAGAAAGGGAGTCTGGATAAGAGACAGAGTCGAGTTCGAACTTGAAGGTGAGCAGGAAGATGATGGAGTGGGAGACGAAGAGATTCAGGAAAATGTTCCCGAACCTCTACAGAGAGATTAAAGGGGACATACTGCCCTCGATCCTCGACCACCTTGAAAGGTGCGAGACCGTGGAGGAGGCACACGAGATCATAGACTTCTTCCTGAAAACGGGTGAGATCAGCGAAGAGCACGCAGAATTTCTGAAAACCAGCAAGATAGTCCTCGAAAGTGTTATAGGGTCGAGAAAGCATGGAGAGTACACCAAGAGGGGATTGAGATGATTGAAATCGGTCTTGCTGGCAAACCAAACGCCGGGAAATCCACATTTTTCAAATCAGCCACACTCGCCGAGGCTGAGATAGCGAACTACCCGTTTACGACAATAGAGCCGAACGTCGGTGTTGCACACGTCAGGGTAGATTGTGTCTGCAGGGAGCTCGACGTGTATCCATGCGGCAACTGCGTTGACGGTGTGCGATTCATCCCGGTTAAGCTCATAGACATAGCTGGATTGGTTCCAGACGCTCACAAGGGGAGGGGGCTTGGAAACGAGTTTCTCGACGATTTAAGACAGGCAGACGCGATAATCCACGTCGTCGACGCCTCCGGTTCCACAGATGAGGAAGGAAACGAAATCGGAGTTGGTCAGAGGGATCCGATCGAGGACGTCAGGTTCCTCGAAAACGAGCTGATAATGTGGCTCTTCGGGATCCTAAAAAAGAACTGGGAGAAGATAGTCAGAAGAATTCAAATGGAAAAGAGAGATCCCGCAAAGTATATCGCTGAGCAGCTTGCTGGTCTCGGATTTGACGAGCTGATGGTCAGAGACTCGCTTAGAGAGATGAAGAAGACGTACAGCGAGTTTGACGACGATTCGCTGAAGGAGTTTGCTGAGAGACTCATGGAGAAGAGGTTCAGGATCCTGATAGCAGGAAACAAGGCCGACAAGGCTCCGGAAGATAACCTGAGGAGGCTGAGGGAAGTCGATGCCGTGACGTGCTCTGCCATCTTCGAGCTGACACTCAGAACTGCGAGCAAGAACGGGTTTATAAAATACCTGCCAGGAGATGAGGACTTCGAGATAATCAGGGAAGTGAACGAGAAGCAGAAGAGGGCGCTTGAGATGATAAGGGAATTCATGAAAAAGAACGGTGGCACGGGTGTGCAGACTGCGATCAACAGGGTTGTTTTCGAGAAACTGGGCTACATCGTGGTGTATCCTGTGGAAGATGAAAACAAGTTCACCGACAGTAAGGGAAACATTTTGCCCGATGCGATGCTCGTCAAAAGAGGGACGACTGCAAGAGAGCTGGCATACATGATTCACACGGACATAGGGAAGAACTACATATACGCCATAGACGCGAGGAGGAAGATAAGAATATCGGAAGATTACGAACTCAGGAACAACGACGTCATAAAAATAGTGTCGAGCGCCTGATCCGTCTGATCACATCCCGGGAAAAGTTCAATAACACCCGCATCATTCTGCTGAACATGTGGAGTCTGAGATTCGAATACCTGAACAGAGTCTACGATGTCGCGATATTTCTGATGAGCCTCGTGGTCATTGTGCTCATCGGCATAAAGATGGTCACGATAGTCGTTCAAATTCCGGAGGCGATATTCAATTACACCGAATACAGCTTTGACACACTCATAACTGAGATTCTAACGTTTTTTGTACTCATAGAACTCGCCAAAGCGTTCACAGAGTACCTGGAGTTCAGGAGGGTCAGACTGCACATCATGGCTGAGCTCGCGTCAATCTTCGTGCTGAGGGAGCTGCTCATAACCCTCTACAAGCAGAATTTCACGTGGGAGATACTTGTCGGATTCTCAACGCTCATCCTGGCCCTCGGAGCAGTCAGAACGGTTGCTGTGAGGTACAATCCAAAAAGAGAGCACAAATAGAAAAGTTTTTATACGATTCAGCATTCGAGCAAAAAAATCATGACATTTTTATAGATTAATCATGGAAAAATTTTTAACCGTCATGCTCAAGTATGAATATGCTCGGAGTTGAGGGTAAGCTCATCACGGAGATAGATCCAAAAGAGATCAACAAAATATGGGTGAAAAACTACGACAGTGAGGTCCCCGATTCGGTTGAAATTCCGGAGATCGCCCTTTACGAGCTCCTCGACAGGACAGCAGAAAGGCTGCCGGACAAAATAGCCATAGATTTTCTCGGGAAGAGACTGAAATACGGGGAGCTGAAGGAGCTGTCAGACAGAATTGCTGGTTTCCTGAAAGGTATGGGTATTGGAAAGGGTTCGAGAGTCGTCATTGACATGCCCAACACACCTCACTACGTCATAGCATACTACGGAATCCTCAAGACAGGAGCGACGGTTGTTCAGGCAAACCCCCTGTACACCGAGAGAGA
>NZ_JBPLZQ010000053.1:0-14448 GCF_054018175.1 Geoglobus sp. | reverse complement strand
GAGGAGAGAGCAACCCTGATCACAGGAGACAGGGTGCAGTACACCGTGGCTGTGTCCAAGGGGATAGACGCAATTTACGTGCGCAAGGAAACCCTGAGGCCCGAGGACACGAAAATCGTCAGATTCTTCACAGAGGACACTGCAAGCATTCACTTACGAGAGGGTGTGCCGGCATACGCTAAAAGAGGGAAAATAGGCCATCTAAAGCTCGTGAAGATAACCGAACACCCGCTGACACTCGACGAGCTGAGGGAGATCGCCCATGAGATCCTGGAAGCCGCAAGTCAGGACGAGGAGAGCAGCATCGAGATTGAGAGAAAGGGAGTTACAGTCGTCCAGATGAGGGACCTGAGAATAGCCATCGCCGAGAGGCCGTTCTCCGACAGGATGGAGATTACCGCAGTCAGACCAATAGCCAAAGCGACACTTGACGACTACGGAATCAGCGAGGAGTTCAAGAAGAGGTTTGTAGAGAGGCAGAGAGGTATCCTTATATCTGGTCCGCCAGGGGCAGGTAAATCGACTTTCGCAGCGAGTGTCGCAAACTACCTGATGGAGAACGGATACATGGTAAAGACGATGGAGAGCCCGAGAGACCTGATGGTGAGGGACGAGATCACCCAGTACGCCCCTCTCGAAGGAGACATGGGGTTGACGGCAGACGTGCTGCTCCTCGTAAGGCCCGACTACACGATCTATGACGAGGTCAGAAAGACGTCAGACTTTCAGGTCTTCGCGGACATGAGGCTTGCGGGGGTGGGTATGATAGGAGTCACCCACGCAACAAGGCCGATAGATGCGATCCAGAGGATGATTGGGAGGGTCGAGCTCGGAGTAATACCGCAGGTTGTGGACACCGTGATCTTCATTGACGCTGGCAAGGTTGAGAAGGTCTACGAGCTGAGCTTTACCGTGAAGGTCCCCCACGGCATGACTGAGGCGGACCTCGCAAGACCAGTTATCGAGGTCGTCGACTTCGAGACGAAAAAGCTGGAGTACGAGATCTACACCTACGGCGAGCAGGTAGTCGTAATGCCGGTCGAGGAGAGCCAGGAAAACAGGTTACTCGTCTACGCCATCGAGAGCAAGATAAAGGACCTAGTATCGGTCTACGAGATAGTGCCGGTAAGCGACAAGAAGGCAATAGTGAGGGTTGCTGAAGACGAGATACCGTATCTGATAGGCAGGAAGGGCAAAAGGATAAAGATGATCGAGGAAGAACTCGGAGTCAGCATTGACGTCGAACCCCTGAAGATAGAGAGGGGCAGCGAAATGGAGACGTTCGTAGAGGAAAAGGGGAAGCACTACGTCATACACGCTGAGGGGCTTGAAGGCAAAAAGGTCGACGTGTACGCAGGGGACAGATACATATTCACCGCAGAAGTTGGAAGGAAAGGCGTTATAAGAGTGAGGAAGGATAGAGAGGCGGGTAAGGACATAAAGCTCGCCCTTGCAAAGGGAGAGAAAATCAGGTTGAGATACTGATGAGGAGCAGATACCTGCTTTCAATTTTTTACCTGCTAACAGCTTTCCTCGCGCTCGCTCTCGCCCCATACTACTCCAGCGCAGGAATGCAGGCATTCGAAGATGCATCGAGCGTTTCCAACTCAATATACTACATGGGCATGATTCTCGGATTCACTGCAGCGGTGCTGCTGCTCATCAGGCTGAAGAAGGGTCTGCTGAAGTACATATTCTACGGACTGCTGGCGGTCACCTATTTCTACGCGTTCCTGCCATTCCTCGGGATCCTTTCAGCAATCCCATCCATAGCGCTGATGATCGCACTCATAAGGAGCAGGCACTGGATCGTGGTGAACATATCAGCAATCCTCGTTGGGGCGGCGATAACGGCAATCTTCGGAATAAGTATGGAACCTCTGCCGGTAATTGTTCTGCTGGCGATTCTCGCGGTGTACGACTACATAGCAGTTTACAAGACCGGACACATGGTAACTCTCGCAGACAGCGTTTCTGAGCTGAATATTCCTGTCGTGTTCATAATTCCGGGAAAGGAAAGGGACGCGATAATGGGCGTGGGCGATGCAGTAATGCCCAACATCCTTGCAGTATCTGCCTTCACCTTTGGCTGTGTGTATCAGGCGGCGCTGACGCTGGTGGCAGGATATCTCGGACTGCTGATACTTCTCAGAGCTGTTGAGAAAAGCAAGGAAGCCCACCCGGGACTGCCGATACTAAACTCCTTCGCCATTCTCGGATTCGCCCTTGGACTTCTGCTCTGCAAGTGACCTGAGCATGTCCACAAGCTCCTCAATCCCCTCACCGGTTACCACAGACACCGCATGCCTGTCACGTCTGTCGTGAAGGTCCGCCTTGCTGTACACCTCTATAAGGGGCAGGTCAAACTCCTCCCTTACCTCATCGAGAAGCGACAGCTGCTTTTCGAGCTCAAATCCACACGACTCTGTCGGATCAATCACGAAAACGATGACATCTGCAAGGTGCCTGAGAGCGAGAATCGCTCTCCTCTCTATTCTGTTCCTTTTTTCGAACGGCCTGTCCAGAAGCCCGGGCGTGTCTATAACCTGAATTCTCACCCCCTCCGGAGTGTCTATGTACCCGACGAAAATCTTCTTCGTCGTGAACGGGTAGCTCGCGACTTCAGGATTCACCGTGGATATTGCAGAGATTATGCTCGACTTGCCCACATTCGGATAGCCGGCAAACACGGCGGTAAAATCTCCAGTAAGGGATGGTATTTCCCTGAGCCTCATCTTGGCCTCGTTGAGGAATCTTAGCTCTTCGTCGATCTGCTCGATAATCGAGGCAACCCTGCCGTATACCTCTCTAAGCGTTCTTTCTGGATCCCGGCCCCCCTTGACCCTCCTCACTCCCTGGGTTATGATCTTCTGAGTCATTGAGTCCGCCCACGCGAGGGCAGCAAGACTCTTCTTCAGCCTTCTTACCCCTACAACAACATCTATCATCTCCCTGTAGAAGTCGTCGAGGTTGTCGTAAGAGGGATGAGAGGTGATTATCCTGTCGAAGTAATTCGTGAGAACATTCGAAATCGTCGAGAGCTTGTTGATTGCCCTCTCCCTCCTGTTCCTCCCGGTAACCTCGGAGGCTCTCCTGAAGGCCTTCTCAATCAGCTCCTCTGCCGTCAGCACGGTGGGGAGTTTTCTGGCATCAAACGTCATCCAGAGACTTTGTGTGCCAAAGTTTTTAAATTCTGCCCATCAACAGATAGCTCTGATTAAATCTGCAATTTAAATGCAGGAAAAATATATAAACTAAGTTAGGTGAGAATTTAAAAAGGAGGGATGAAAAATGGAACTTGAACTCACACAGATCCAGAAGGACATCCTGTACGCCCTGATAACAATATACAAAAACAAGGGAGGAGGCTCGGTAAAGGGCGAGGAAATAGCGGAACTCATCAACAGAAATCCGGGGACGGTCAGGAACCAGATGCAGGCTCTCAGGTCTCTCGGGCTCGTTGAGGGAGTGCCAGGACCCAAGGGAGGATACAGACCCACCTCCAAGGCGTACGAGCTGCTCTCAATAACAAAGTATGACGAAGCTGTCAAGGTTCCGGTTCTGATTAACGGTGAACCTCAGGAAGATCTCTCGGCCGAAGAGATCGTTTTTCCGACACTCTCACATCCCAAGGTCTGTCAGGCCAGAATCAGGATCCTCGGAAACATAAAGAAGATTTCGCCAAACGACAGGATAATAGTCGGACCGACACCTGTAAACGAGCTGCTGGTTTACGGTAAGGTCGTCGGAAGAGACGACACCGACAACACGGTCGTCATAGACATCGAGAAAATAGTGGCGCTTCCCAAGGACAAGGTGGGAGAGCACATGTCAAGTCCGATAATAACGGTAAGCGCAGACGAGGTTGTGGAGGAGGCCGCGAAGGAGCTCGCCAAGAGGGGCATATACTGCATGCCCGTCGTGAAGGACGAAGAGTTTGTCGGAATATTCACACTCGACCATGTTGCAAAGGCAGTTGAGGAGGGTAAACTCAAGAGCAAGGTCAGTGACGTCATGAGGCCGAAGATCGTGTCTGTGGAGAAGGACATATCACTCGGAGAGGCTCTGAGGATCATGAACGACGAAGACGTGAGAATCCTAGTCGTGAAAGACTCTGGCAAGCCGGTAGGAGTTATAACTGATCAGAAGATACTGAAGCTGCTTGCTCCAGAACACATAAGAATGGAACACTAAATAAAACCATCAGGTATTTTTCTTTTCTTCCACCTCTCTCCCGGTGTAGTAGTTGTAAATGGCCGTCAGGAGTGCTGCGAGCATCGGAGTGAGAAAGAAACCGCTGACTCCTGCAACGAGACCACCACCAATAAACGAAAGCATGAGGACGAGCGGATGAACTTTCGACGTGTAGCCAACGAAGTACGGTCTGAGTATCAGCTCGGGAATTATGTACAGGAAAAGTGCCCCTGTGCCCAGAAACCACGCTGCCTTTATGCTGTCGGTGAAGAACAAATAAATTGCGACGGGAAGTATAACCATCCACTCCGCAAACACGGGAATTAGCGCTGCAAGAAACATTAGTCCGCTGAGTAGGGGGGCGTAAGGGATCCCGAAGTACAGGAAGTACGGAATGCTCGCCAGTCCGATCAGCAGAGCAGCAACAAAGTTCCCAAACCACAGGCCCGTGAACGTTCTGTCGAGTTCGTCAAAGAACCCTCTGACGTGAGCGCTTGAAAAGATTGCCCCGATTATTCTGTCTGCAACCCTCTTTCCGTCGAGTATCGCGTAGAAGCACACAATAGAGGATATGAAGAAGTTCATTATGAAGAACATGAACTTCGTCGTTACGTTGATCGCAAGATCTCCGATGCTCGTGTTCACGAAGTCCGTAAACTGGGAAAGGAGAGACTTCACTATGCTCGCGGTTTCCGGATCGAGATTCGATATGAAATCGTGGATCTGGCCCATGTACTCCTGGTAGTTCCTCAGAAGGAATATCAGCTGAGTGATGCCCTGAAATATGCCATAAAACAGGAAAAAGAACAGCGGTATCGCAATCAGCATTGTGGAAACGAACGCAGATGGTGCATCACCTATCCTGGTCCTGAGCCTGAAGTGGATCGGTCTTGCAACGTACGCAAGGACCACACCGAGGATTATCCCGTCGAGGAGGGGGGAGAGAAGATACAGGAACGTGAAGACCAGAAGGACCACTGCCGAGAGCAGCAGGAGCTTACTCCTCTCCATGCATTCCCTTTAGGCGTCTTATGTATAAGACTGTTTTCCTTATAATACCCGCAACATGATTCAGCTCGTACTTTGTCAATCCCGCCTTCCCAAAAGCTCTCTTCAGCAGAATCCTGGACTTCTGTATTCTGTGCCTCGGGTACCACACCTCGTGCATGAGCTGGTCGAAGTAATCCACAAGAACGTCCACATCCCTCTGTGTGGCGTGCTCACCACCGGACACCTCAGTCTTCGAGAGTTCGTACAGTATCACTGCTGCAGCGTGGCTGACGTTCATCACAGGGTACTCCTCACTGGTTGGAATGCTGACGACCACGTTGCACAACCTTAGCTCCTCGTCGAAAAGCCCGAAGTCCTCCCTGCCGAACAGAATTGCCGTGTTGGCCTTTACGACATTCTTCAGCTCATCCGGAGATACGGTTTTCCTGATGTAACTTCCGATGTTCCTGCTCCTTATCCCAGTCGTCCCCACCACAAGGCTCTTTTCTGCCAGATATTCCTCGAGGTTTTCAATGACCCTTGCATTCTCCACCAGGTCCCGAGCGTGTGATGCGGTGATGTAGCTCTCCCTCTCAACCCTGCAGTTGTAGAGGACGAGGTTTCTGAACCCAAAATTCTTCATGACCCTCGCAATAAACCCGATGTTCTCGGGAATTTTGAGCTCCACGAGAACGACATCCATCATAGGAACATTCTTGCAAGTTTGTACGCCATTTTTATGTGCTCCCTGGCACCATCGACAGGTTCGTCATGGCCCGGATACATCCTCTCAGCTTCAACTTCCGTCAGCCTTTTCAGCGAGTTAATCAGCTGGATCCCGTTACCTCCTGGAAAGTCCACCCTCCCAAAGCCACCGTTGGGAAAAACGGTGTCACCGGTGAAGATCAGCTTCTGGTCCGCATCGTAAAGACATATGCTTCCAGGAGTGTGTCCGGGGGTGTGCAGAACTTCGAGCTCGAGCTCGCCGAGTCTCAAAACGTAACCATCCTCAACCAGGATGTCCGGCTCGAATGGCGGAAAGTGGATTCCGAAAAAGCTTGCCGAGAAGTTCTGCTGGGTCGCAAACTCATACTCTCTTGCGTGGAGGACCACTTTCGCCCCGCTGACCTTCTTTAGGTCTGCGGTCGCGGAAGCGTGATCGAAGTGCGTGTGGGTCAGGACTATGTAGTCCAGATTTTCAACGTCAGTGTGCTTGGAAATTGCATCGTATATGAACCTGAAGTCACCACCAACGTCAATTATTGCAGTTTTATCGTCCAAAATAAGATATGCATTTGCCCCCAGTGGAGGGGCCACAATCCTCCTGATCATACAAGCTCCTGAGCCTCTATCTCCACGCTCTCCACGTCATCGAGGTTCTGAATTGCCTCGACGAGCCTGTCCCCAATACCCTCCTCATCGGGCATTACTGCGGCAACGAGGAGGGCCTTGAGGCCAAACGCTATTGGCTGAATCCCGAAGTCCGCAATCTCCACCTTCTCAGGAGCAGTCTCCTTCACCCTCTCCTTGAGGGCTTCGAGGTCCACCTCTACATCTTTCGGCATTACCCTAAGTCTCATGTACACCTTGCCCATTTTACCACCTCACGGTCCCTCAAACCCGCAGCTCTCACACACATACGGGTTACCGAGCTTTCTGCACTTCTTGCACCTGTAGATCATCTCCCCGCATGAAGGGCATGGGAACGCAACATAATTCGTACCGATCAGATTCGCGTTGCACGTGATGCACTTGTAGATCTCCACATCATCACCTCCCGATTACTGTGGTGCCCTTAGCTCTTCCTTTCATTATATAATCTTTTACCCTTCCCCCCACGAGCCCGTTGCATATAAACATGTCCCTGCCGTATTCGGCAAGCAGCCTCGGCGCAAATGTGTCGAGACAGGTCGCACGCCTCAGTTCACTGGCCCTCACCCGTTCCAGCAGTCGTCCGTCTTTGATGATGCCATCGACATCGGTCACCTTCACCAGCATCTCGGCATCAACCTTCTCTGCAACCCAGACGGCGATGCTATCGGACGTGACGTCCCAGGAGTGGGGGAGCTCGTCGTTCTTCCTGAGCAGGGCATAAGGCAGCAGGATTCTGACGCCAAGGGGTTTAAAGTCGAAGTCCTCCGGCTCAATTGTTTCTGCGAACCTCGACAGGTAAAACCCGTACATGTTCATCCCGAGAACTGCCATCCAGTGTGCGGCGTCGTCATCAACATTCAGCTCCCGGACTGCGTCCGCAAACCTCCACCCACCCGGGATTACCAAGATATCTTTACCCGTTTCCTTCAGCTCGGCAATTATTTTCCCGGCCGAGAAGGCCACGCTGCCACCGAGCTTAACGACAATCATGGTTCTCGGCAAGTTTCGCTATTGCGTATGCGGGAAAAATCTTGGACACCTCTCCGAACCTCTCTTCAAGAGACACGTACTCCAGCCCCGCCTTCTCCGCAGCCTCTCTGAGCAGAGGCTCGCCAATCCCACACCCGATTACCAAGGATATGCCGTACCTCTCGCCCTTGCCCTCCAGTTCAGCCCTCACCCTCTCAACCATTTCATCCCTGATTCTTGCTGCAGCACCCATGACGAACTCCTCGCCCAACTCGTCCAAGTCTGCACAGAACTGTCTGGCAAGCCTCTGCATGCACTCCCTCTTTCCCTTTCCCCTCCCGTCGGGAGTCTCGCAGGTGTACTGGCTCTCCCCGATTGTGCCTGCGATGACCATAGCGTCTGCAGTAATCGAAAACAGCTCGGACGAGCAGTTACCGCCTATCAGGAAGGAAGTCGGAGTTCTCAGCATCCCGAAATAAAGCAGCTCCCCTCTGTTCAGCCTTTGAAAGTCCGTTCTGCCTGCGAGGATCTCCCCATCCACGACCGGGATGATGTCAGTTGTCGTCGAGCCCATATCGGTGAATATGAAGCTCTCATACTCTCTGGAGAGATACTTCACGCTTGCAACCCAGTTGTTGGCGGCAAACCTCTCTGGGACATCCACCTCCTTCCTAAGATTTCCGTAAATGTCTATGTACACCACATTCTCGAAGACATTCTGAACCGCATTCGAGATGTATTTCACCCCTTCAGCTTTAGAGGAGAACGCATCTGCAAGCTCGGCGGTTATCACGACACCCACGTTTTCGCCTATATCGAGAGTTCTCAGGAACCTTTCGAGTTCCCTCCACCTCTTCCACATGGGAAAGTAGTGAATCTCCACACTCCCATCAGCCCCGTACACCTTCAGGTTTGCCCCACCGATGTCCAGACCGCTATATGAAGTCCTCAAGGCTCACACCCCTGAATTCGTAGCTTTCGAAGTCCTTTGCAAGCGGATACTTGGAGTTTGGCTGGTAAAAGTGACCCACATGGATGAAGAGTGTTTTTCTTGCGTTCAGCTTTCTCGCGAGAGCCATCGCATCTCCGGCGTTCATGTGCTTCCTCAGCCTGTACCCCTCCGGAGCTATCGCATCAACAAGAAGCAGGTCGGGATTGAGCATCGCCTCAATGCTCTCCTTCGGAATCTCGGGATTCGTGTCCCCTGTGATCACGACCTTGGAGCTTCCGTGCCTCAGCACAACACCGTGGGCCCTCCTCATGGGCGGGTGATTGACGTCAACAAGCGTTATCTCCACGCCGAAGAGTCTGAATGGACTGTACACGTCAACCTGCCTTTCCCTGTACTTCATGAAGTACATGAACCGACCAACGTCTTCGAGGACCTCTGCCGAGCTGAACACGTTCACACCGCTCTGCACCCTGTAGAAATCCCCGAATCCTGCGAAGTGGTCGTAATGAGCGTGAGTCCATATTACCGCATCAACCCTGTCCACATCCGCCCTCAGCAGCTGTCTCCTCATGTCCGGAGAGGTGTCTATGAGGATGTTCCTCCCCTCGTTCTGGACGAGTATTGAGAACCTCAGCCTCTCCCAGCCATTTTTCCTCGCATTCTCGCATGTTTTGCAGTGACACCCAATCACAGGGGTTCCCGGAGAGTCGCCAGTACCGAGTATCGTGATTCTCATGCTCAGTACGAGTTCTTGAGGTTGAGCCTCCCCCTAACATCCTCCACGGCCTTCCTCAGATCGTCCATGCTGAGTTCCTTCCTGCCCTCAACAAGCGCTGACAAAACGGCTTCCCTGATCACCAGCTTTACCTCGGCCCCCGTGAATCCGTCAGTCATCCTCACGAGTTCATCTATGTCGTAGCTCCCCGGAATTCTGCCGAGAGATATTTCAAAGATCCTCCGCCTGACGCTCTCAGAAGGCTCAGGGAACTCAACAATTTTGTCAAATCTCCTCCACACCGCAGAATCCAGCAGGCTCGGATGATTGGTTGCAGCAATCAGAAGGACTCCATCCTCCACAAGGTTTATCTCGTCTATGGACTTCAGCAGGGTGTTTACAGCCCTCTTCACTGCCGCATGTTCGTCACTCGTCCTCGTCTTTGCAACATAGTCAAACTCATCGATGAACAGTATGCACGGAGTCAGCCTCTTGGCTATCTCAAAGACCTTTTCTATGTTCTTCGACGTCTCTCCGAGGAACTGACTGGTGATCATCGAGAGCTTCACCTCGACGAGGGGCATGGACAGTTTTCTGCTCAGCGCCCTCGCAGTCGTGGTCTTTCCAGTCCCTGGGGGGCCAATGAACAGCAGCTTTCCAACTTCCTTCAGCCCCACCCCTCTGAGCCAGTCCCTTTCCTCTATGGCAGTTTCTATCTTCCTTATTTCATGAATCTGATAATCCTCAAGAACCACCTGGCTGAAGTCCTCCTCTATCTCTTCGGGAGAGAATATTCTCACGAGGTCGAGCATTTCCGCCGTGCTCTCGTCCTTTCTGAGCTCGTCTATTACGTTTCTTAGCCACTCAGCATCACTGTGCTTCGGCTTGTTGTACTTCTTGGCCTCGCTGTACGAGACGCCGAGGGAGTCATAGTTCTCGTAAAAGTACGCGAGAACGGGATTCCTCCTTATCAGATCGACTCCGTTCTTGGCCATCCACTTGGCTGCAAGGTCGAAGGAGGTTATCTTGACCTGCCTGTTGAAGTTGTTAATATCAACAAACGGGAGCTTCCTGAGCTCCCTGTCGTCATAACTCACCGCAGCTTTAAGAAGATTCTCCTTGACCACGAGTGGCCTTTTTATGCCACCATTCGTGTAAAAGATCTTGCGTATCTCCTTCGGGATGTCATCTTCCGTCAGATCCTCATACCTGTTGAAGATTTCTGCGGTTAGCAGCAGCTCGATTACCTTGGAGATCATAAACAACACCTCACGATCCCAACGCTTAACCCGGGAAGATTTTTAACCTTTTTGGGTAAGTCCCTCCACCACGTCGAAGCTGAGCCCCTCATCGACCAGCGTCCTTATGAGGTCCTCCGAGAGGGTCTCGGTAACCACTGCAATCACACCACTGCCATGGTGGGCAGCTTCAACGCAGACGTTTTTTGCACCGAAAAATATCGGCTCTACTCCGGCCTTCCTGCATGATACCAGCGCCTCAATGCCGAGCGCCACAACTATGTGCCGCCTCTTCTCCCTTATCAGCTTTCTGAGCAGTTCGATGTCTGTACTCCTGCTACCGCCCCTCTCGATCATCGGAACCCTGAAGATGACGATCTCGCCCTTTCCCGGAGGATTGAACATTCCGGTTGGTTTGACGAGCACATCCTCTCCATCGTCTGCAGAGACCATCGCAACGCCATTTCCGCTGTCAGACTCTCTTGCAAAAATGTAACCGTCCTCGAACCAGTACTCGACCTCACTACCCTCCGAAATTTTACCCATGGCGATGGCCACTATGGATGAGGAATATATCCTGCTCAGAAGCTCTTCCGTGAACAGGTGGAGGTCCAGCAGACTCTTGTTCAGCCACTCCCTTCCTTTTTCGGTAACCTCATAATAGCCCTTGTGAAGGACCCTGATAAATTCCTCAGAGGTGAGCTCCTTGAAGTGCTCCGAGACTGCCTGGGGAGTTATGTTCAGCTTTCTCGCGATGTCCCTCTGATTGCACTCGGGATTCTTCATGAGTTCGGAAAGAATTAATAGCCTCACCGTGTCTTTCCTGCTGAGGAGAACCTTCATCCCGGGTACATCGTCATAAAAAGTATTAAAAATTTGCCCGACATGAAGGATAATTAAGATAATTGTTTTTGAAAAAACATTAAGTTTCGTCATTCGTATGAATACGAACCCGACCTTATTAATGATAAATAAAGCTTTTATAGTGTATGATGATGAGAAATATTGGTGGTGCTGAATGCACAAGGAAGAGCTCGTCTTTCTGCACTTGACTCTGTTCCACGTCAAGAGATTTCTCGAGGAAGCGGGCCTGACAAACGGATATTTCAGGGAGTATGAGGATCTCGGCGTGCAGCCGGTCCACATACACAAGAGCAAGAACGACCACAAAAAAGCAATATTCCTCCTCTGCAAGGGTCTTAACGAGCTTTTGAGTGAGAGAGACCACTCAGACCTGCTTGCCAATCCAAGGCTAAGGGAAGTTATCAGTCTTGTCGAGGTCCAGGTTCATTAGGTACGCTGACTCACCATCACTGTAATACGACTCGAGAACCCCGACGACCCTGAATCCAAATTTTTTGTAAAGCTGCTGTGCAGCAACGTTTGAAACCCTTACTTCGAGAAGTAGCCTCCTTGCACCTCTCTCCTTCGCCTTTTTTATCGCCTCCCTCAGGAGCATTTTTCCTATACCCCTCCTGCGGAATTCCTTCTTAACCGCTATCGACATTATTTTCGCCTCGCTTTCCCTGTAAACCAGCACAGCGTACCCGACCACCATTGCACCTATGTCTGCCACGATGATCTCACTCCCGTATGCGAGATAGACAAAAAGGTCATACGTGGGGTTCTGCGTTTTGAAGGACTCTGCATCAATCCGGATTATGTCCGACGAGTCTCGTGGCTCGAAAGGTCTTATCAGCACGGAGTACACAGAAGATCTTATAACCGGTTTTGTTTATAAAGAAAACTGTGCTGGATCTCGCGAGATACATTGCTGAGAACTACTCCGGCAGGGTAGTCGAGGTCGGAGTTGGCAGGTTCTTCACCGTTTCAGACTTTCTTCACGATCTCGGGCTGGAGGTGATACGAGTGGACATCGTCAAGACGAGGGGAGACGTTGTTGTTGACGACGTGTGTAGGGCGCAGTTCCACAGGTACAGGGGTGCATCACTGGTTTACTCAATCAGACCACCGTATGAGATCCAGGCGTGTATTCTCAGGCTTGGAAGTGCCCTGAAGTGTGATGTGATAATTCTGCCCCTAAAAAACGAAGTTGTTGAAGGGGGGAGACTCGTAAATTACAGATCTGCGAGATTCTACGTTTTCACTCCACGAGACTCTCAAGAGATGCCGGGGCGTTGGCAAACTCCCTGAGGAATTCATATTCCGTTATGTGGAGGGTTCTGGCAAGAACAACTATGGAGTGAAGCGGTTCTCCAAAGTCGTGATCCCTGAGCCTGTAGTATTTGTCGCATACGGCGAGACTGTCGTCAGACCCGACCCTCGCAACTCCAACCGCGAAATGGTCGAGGGTGCCATCGTCTATTCTCTCAAGAAGCTCTACCGCATACTCAATCGTCATGGGCTCGGGGTTCAGATCGAGCAGAAGTAACGTGTGCGCATTTATTGAGAGGTTCTGCTTTATCACGTCAAGAGGTGTTCTCGAGACCGTATTTCTGTAAGGGTAGCTCACCGTCGCGATTTTTCCGAATCTGTAAATGTGCAATCCCGTAACCCCGGCAATCGCTGAAACTATGCTGGCGTTGTGAATTATCCTCACCTCCACGCCCTTTTTCTTGGCCTCGAAAACCACGCTCGAATGCGTCGTTGCAATCATCGGGTCTCCCGGAACGAGCACGACCACATTCCTTTCTCTTGCCTCGTCAATGAGCTTAGCGCTCTCCTCTTCGAGGTGCCTCCTTTCCAGAAGCTCAATTTCCCTGCCAAAAGTCATCTCAAGTGTCTCCAGAGATGTCGACAGCCTTGAAGTGTGGAACTCCACATAAACCCTGTCAGCATTCCTGACTGCTTCAAGCCCTTTCAGCGTGATGTCCCTTTCATCACACAGGCCGAGACCAACAAACGTGAGAGGCATCTGAGCTTACAGATAGTGGTAGCTATTTTAAGTTACCGGGTGGCATGTGATGCTTTTAGCCTCACCTCTTTCAACCCCTCCAACGTTTGAGAATGTTTAACTGTGCACTTAACAAACTTGCTAAAACCTTCCTCGATTGTTACAAACAGGTATCCAAACTTACCATGTTACATACCCAAGATTCGAATAATCTTCTTAGGTTAACCTGTGGTCGATAAAACTCCCTGGTTGATCGAGACTCTGAAAAATCTCAATTTGGAGTTTGAGCATCAAACCTTTCGGGAAGAGGAGTCTGGGTGAATCTGTGTTTTCTTCATTCAAACAGAGAATTAGGATTTTTCTCTGTTTGATTACAGCCAAATCCTGTAGTTAACTGGAATCTGTTCTGCAAGGTGTTTGTTCTGTATTGCAGTAAACCGAGGTGGAGTTTGTGTTAAGCGGACAGGCCTATTCAAGGGCAGAGAATCCTTAAATAGATTGCGCGCAAATAATCTGTGAAGGTGCCATACATGAGCGAGATAACTGTTAAGCTCAAAATACCAGATGAGGTCCTGAGGCAGGTGGATTTGAACAGGGTAGTCGAGAGGCTTGAAAGAGAAATTATGCTCGAATACAATTTGAAAAAGCTTCATGGAAAGCTCAGGGGCAGAAATCTTGAGAAGCTGCTCGAAGAGGTAGACGAGGAATGGGGGATTTGAAGGCTTTTGTTGACAGCAACGTAATTATCAACCATCTTGAAGGAAAGCTGGATTTGTCCGAGCTGAGGAGTAAATACAGTCTGCATTCAAATGCCATCGTTTTCATCGAGGTTTTCATGGTTTACCTGAAAGCGATTGCCTTTCAATCCCTTAAAGGTCTGATTTCAACTTCATGAATGCATATGCTGTGTGGTTCGGCAAGGCACTCTTTCAATCCCTTCAAGGTCTGATTTTAACACCAGTACTGACACCATGTTTATATTTCACCAGAAACTCTTTCAATCCCTTCAAGGTCTGATTTTAACACACACACATTGCGACCGCAATATTGACTTACTTTTTTCTTTCAATCTCTTCAAGGTCTGATTTTAACACCTGCTTGAGAGGACTGTTGCAGAGCTTGAATCCTCCTTTCAATCCCTTCAAGGTCTGATTTTAACGTT
>NZ_JBPLZQ010000052.1:0-11468 GCF_054018175.1 Geoglobus sp. | reverse complement strand
AGGGGGGTGATTGGGCCGTACTCTATCAGGCTGTTCTTCAAATGGTAGAACACCTTCTCGAAGTCTTCCTCCGTCAGATCGAGTCCGATTTCCTTCAAGAGCCTGAGAGCGTTTTCCCTGAGGTGTGCGTATCTGTCCTCCACCTCGGGCTGGAGATACTCGATTATGGAGTGCCTGAGAACGTGAAACACGGAGTAGAGATAATCGTCAAGAACCGGCTCAACAACTCGATACTCGTGATCCCCCGTGTCGGGATAGAACACGATCTGAATCTTTGAATACGGTTTTTCTATCCAGTACTCATCGACTACGTCGAAGTTCCTCTCCACAGGGGTTTCAGTAACCTCGTGGACTTCTTCGGCCAGAAAGTCCTCTGCAGTGTCTGTCTCCGCCTCACCCCTCCCAATTCTCGGCAACCTGAGGTTGAGCTTCAGCTTCATGGCCTATCGAAATGATAATGATAATCAACACTATTAAACTTTTCCGTCGCCGACTCGCAAAATTATTTTTACAGGAAAACCAAATGAATGTGGGGCCCCGGGAACCCGACGGGACTGAGAAGCATGAGGTCCCGTGGCTCAGAGGGCCCACATATCCTGAAGAAAAACTTATATTACGAAAGTCATATCCTGACGTATGTTAGAAGTCCTGTCAAGTCCAAAAAGATTCTTCGAAAACCTTGAAAGTTTTGGGTGGAAAGTCCCGGTGCTTGTGGCTCTATTCGTCTCAATACCATCGTCGGTGATCCAGTACAGCGTGATGAAGACCATCGCTCCACTTCTCCCGCCAGAAGCCCAGCAGTTCAGAGATGCTCTGTCGCTGCTCGGCATTTTCTCGATAATTCCAACATTCATCATCACATTCCTCATGATTCTGCTCATCGCAGGCGTGATCCACCTGATTTCGGGATTCTTCGGAGGCGAGGGTGAGTTCAGGAAGACCGCAACGATCGTTGGATACGGCATGATCCCCTCGGTCATCGTGGCATACATTCAGATGGCAATTTTCCTGTACAGCTTAGGCCAGGCCGGACAGTTCACGAGCCTTCATGATTTCCTCGCTTTCATGACCGACCAGAACAGGATGCTGTCCTCCGCGGTGCTCTCGACCGCAGCACTTCTGTGGAATGTTGCAATATGGAGCAACGGAGTGGAGGTCGTGAGAAAAATAGAGTTCAGGAAGGCAGTTATTTCCGCATCGGTTCCCGCGCTGATTTACCTCGCGTACACGCTGTACAGCCTGAACAACCTCGCAAACATGGGCAATTTCGGAGCGATCTAATCCTCTACCTCTTTCATCATGTGCTTTTTTCTTTCCTTTGCGGTGTATCCTGTGAGCTCGTCAAGGAACCTGTTGTAGGTTCTGAGCGTTTCGAGTGCGGTCTCGCTGTCGACATTGGGGTTCGTTCTGCTCTCGGCCTTCAGCCTCTTGCCATCGAGCCACAGCCTCAGCTCTTCAATCGCCTTGTATCTCACAATGTAGACATCCCCATCCTTCTCAAAGCTGCCAAAGTACTTGACCATCAGCTCCTCGAGTCTCTCCGGCGTGGCCTTGTAACCTCTCTTGAACCTGTACTCTCGCATAGCCAGTGGAAGGCAAAAAGTATAATATAGTTTTTTCCAGATCTGTCCTCATGGATGAAACCAGAATATACGCAGAAAAAATCGATATTGAAAGTCCGGTCATTCTCACAAGCTTTCCGGGAATCGGACTGGTCGGCACCATCGCCAGCGGTCACTTCATAGTCGAACTCAAACTCGAGCCCATCGGTGTCGTCGAGTCGAGGCTCCTGCCCCCCATAGCCACGCTGAACGAGGGCATAATCCAGCCCCCCATCAGGATTTACCAGTGCGCCGAAAGGGGTTTCGTTCTGATTCACTCCGATGTTCCGATACATCCGTCAATAGCCTACGAGTTAAGCTCGGCCATAATCGACTGGGCAGCAACGATAAACGCGAGTAGAATAATCTCCCTCGCAGGTCTAACTACGTTCGAGGACAAGAAACGTGTTTTCGGAGCCGCAACGTCGAGGGAGATTCTCGACGAGATAAGGGATCACGTGGAGGTATTCAGGACAGGCACGATAAGCGGTATAGCTGGTAGCCTGATGAACGAGTGCTTCGCAAGGAAGTTTCCGGCGTTTGCACTGCTCGGAGAGACAGGTGGGTTCAACCCCGACCCGAGGGCTGCTGCGGAGGTGATCAACACCCTCAACAAGATATACAGCTGGGACATCAGCGTTGAAAAGCTGATAAAGGAGGCTGAGTTCATAGAGGCCCAGATGCAGAAACTCGCAGAGCAGACCCAGATGCAGGAGACGAGGGAGGAATACCACCCGATGTACGGGTGATGGTCATGAGGTGTTACGTCATATCCGGCATATCGAGGCAGGTTATAGAGGAGATCCTCAGGGGGAACCTCAGGACGCTTGAGCTGAGAAACGTGATAAACGTCGCAACCGCCCTTAATGCGAAGCTCGGAGACTGCGTGTTTGTGACCACTGCAAAAAACGTCGACCTCGGGAGAGGGGTTACGGGAATAATCGCCGAGGTGGAGGGAAAGGAGGTCGTTTCCCACTCAACACTCTATGCCCGAAACGACTACATCGAGGAGTGCGAGATGACGGTGGTGAGGCTGAGGGTGAGGCCGAGAGCGGTGGGACGGCTGATACAGGTCTTCAGGAAGGACATACTCAGCCCCGTCGAGGGTGAGGCGATACAGGTGGACCACTTCCTCGCGAGGTGAACGATGGTAACCGTTGAGGAGTACGAGTTCGGGAGGATTGTCATAAACGGGAGGGAGTACAGAGAAGACCTGATAGTCCACGCTGATGGTGTTGAGGAGGGGTGGTGGAGGCGGGAGGGACACAGGGTCGTCGTTGAAGACCTGAAGAAGATCCTCCAGCTCGAGCCGGAGATAGTGGTTTTCGGAAAAGGAGCATACGGCAGGATGGTGGTGGATGAGGGAGCGAAGGAGTTCCTGAGGTCCAGGAACATCGAGGTCATCGAGGACGACAGCTTTTCCGCAGTGAAGGTGTTTGAGAGCCTGATAAGGAGTGGTAAGAGAGCGGTTCTCGCAATACACCTCACCTGCTAAACCTTTTTTAGTCCAGGAGTTCCATGTTCTTCCGGTGAAAGTGATAAGGGTTGACCCCAGAAGGTTCGCCGATGAGGAGATTGCAGAGGCAGCTGAAATCATAAGGAGTGGGGGTCTGGTCGCGTTTCCAACCGAGACCGTTTACGGCCTCGGAGCCGACGCTCTAAACGAGAGCGCCGTGAAGAGGATATTCAAGGCCAAGGGCAGGCCGGCAGACAACCCGCTGATTGTCCACGTATCCGACGTTGAGGAAGTCTACAGGATTGCAAAGCCAAACAGCGTTGCAGAAAGGCTCATGGAGGTGTTCTTTCCAGGCCCGCTTACCCTCGTGATGGAGAGGAAAAACACCGTACCTCTCGCCACAACGGGGGGGCTCGAGACTGTTGCGGTGAGAATGCCATCCCACAGAGTTGCCCTGAAGCTGATAGAGCTTTCAGAGACCCCAGTTGCTGCACCATCGGCGAACAAAAGCGGAAAGCCGAGCCCCACAAAAGCGGAGCACGTACTCGAGGACTTAGGAGACGCCGTAGAGTGTGTGATAGACGCTGGAAGAACGGAGGTCGGGCTCGAGTCCACGGTCGTTGACACCACGGTTTACCCAATAGAGATCCTCAGGCCGGGGGCCGTCACGAAGGAAATGCTTGAGGAGTTCTTCGATGTGAGGGTGGCAGGGAGGAGCGAAGTTGCGAGGAGCCCGGGAATGAAGTACAGGCACTACTCCCCGGACGCGGAAACGATCGTGATAACCGGCAGAGAAAGGAGGGAGGAGATTAGGAAGCTCGCGAAGAGACTCGCGAAACAGGGCAGGACTGTTGGAATAGCGGCGATGAACGCCAGCGAGTTCGAAGGTGCAGCAGATCTCGTGTACGACCTCGGAAGCACGCTCGAAGAGTTCGCCGAAAGAATGTTCGACGCCCTGAGGGCTCTCGACAGGCTCTGCGACGTGATAGTTGTGGAAGGGGTCGAACCAGAGGGAATTGGAATGGCCATCATGAACAGGCTGTCTAAAGCGGGGAGGGTTTTCAGAGTTTAATAAGCCTCGTACAGCCTCTCTTTCCTCAGGTACTCTCCCCTGTCCACAAGGTTCTCCACCACCACCCTGTCGTCCTCAGCCTCGAGAATTCTCACGGCATCGAATCTCGACCTTCCTATGCCGAGGACGTCGCCATACCTGTTAACCACAAACACCACGTCGTTCTCCCTTACATCACTGTCAACATCAGTTACAGAGGACGCGAACACATCCCTTCCGTAGAGAAAGAGCATCTCCCCCTTATCGCTGACGAAAACCCGTTTTCTGCTCCTTACGAAAAGAGAAGCTCCTTCAATCGTGAGCCTGAGACGCCTGCTTCCGATCTCCCCAACCTTCATCCCCAGGTGTTGCGGGTTAATCACATTCCTCAGATCCCAGGCATCTCTTGTGCACATGTAGAGCTCCCTTCTGCCCCTTTCCACCACGAAAAAGATGTGAGAACTGAGGTACTCCTGACAGCCAAAAAACCTCAGGGCGTTTTTCAGCACCTTCAGTTCCTTCTTCCCAAGCTCTCGGATTTCCATATCCACTCACGCATCGACTGCACGGCCTTTTTCATGGAGGAGTAATCACCGTCTATTCTGAAGGATTCCACAGCGTTGAGCATAACCGCACTTCCAACCCTGTCCCTGAGCTCCTCCTGATGCTCTCTACCGAGCACGACCTCACCCATTCTGGAAAGGGAGTACGCCCCGGAGTTCTCACCTATACCAACAACCCTGAAGGACCTCTTCAGAAAGTACGGCTTCTCCCTCGAACCAAAGAACCTGAGCCTGATCCTTGACTCGTCTGCAATGAGAGACGTGTTCATCTCTATTGCACGGTTGTTTATTCCGATCTCCTTTTCACCAATCTCCTCGCTGAAACCGCCGAGCTTCGAGACATAAATATCCGCAACAACCTCCTTCGGATACGGGTACATCAAAAAATAGTGATAAATTCAGGGAGTAATAAAGGTTACGCTCTCTCCCTCAGAGACCTCCCGAGGGCCTTTGCGACGTTTATCAGGAAGCCAAACGCGTACTTGACGTCTGGATCGTTGAGAGCTCTGAGCAGGCCAGTGACTCCCACCGGCTCTGGCTCTTTATCACACCTGCAGATCGCGTCTCCAACGGCATCTATAAGTCTGAGCGCATTGTCACTCGTGAACTTGGCCGATATCAGCCCGAGGTTCGCCACGAGCTCGGCGTTTTTCTTTATGATCTCATCGCTGAGCGTGTCCTCTGCAACCTTTATGAACGACGCGAGATCTGCGAGCGTGTCTATCGCCCCGGTCTTTTCCAGCAGGATTATCTTGTCAATGAGCCTCTCAATCGCGTCCTGATTCTCCATAAGCTTCTCAACAATTTTTTCAGCCCTGTCCTCCATCATATCACCTCACAGCAGACCTCTCGCAGTAAGCCAGTACGCCTTGTTGTATGCCATCTTGACGAAGTGGACGAACTTGCTCGGAAGCACCGGCTGGGGAGGCGTGTGGTAGTCAAACCATATGTACGTCGCCTCCTCCCACCCCGTCTCTATGAAGCAGAACGCCTTTCCGTTGAACATCGCCGTCGGTTCGATGCCCTCAATCTCGGCCGCAAGGTTTTCCGCCACGACTTCTGCCTGGAAGTGTGCAACGCTGCCAGCCTTGCTAACAGGCAGGTTCGTGGCATCTCCGAGAGCGTAAATGTTGTCGTGGCCCTCAACCTTCAGAGTGTACCTGTCGGTGGGCACCCAGCCTCCCTTGTCTCCGAGGCCGGAGTCCTCGATCACCTTCGCACCTCTATGCGGTGGAATGGCTATGAGCAGGTCGTAGCTCTCCTCCTCTCCCTCAAGCGTGATGACCTTCTTGTTCTTCGCATCAACCTCAAGAGGATTGAAGAAGGTTTTGTACTGTATACCCCTCTCGTCGAACATCGGCTGAATCATCTCAACAACCGGGTCCATCGTGAAGATCTTGTTAATCGGATACGTGTAGAGTATCTCGCTCTTCTCCCTCAGGTTCCTCCTCTTCAGGAAGTCGTGCAGTATGAAGCTCACTTCCATCGGCGCAACAGGACACTTGTGCGGAACTCCCATTACACTCACAACTATTTTTCCGCCTGCAAACCTCGCGAGGGCTTCCCTGAGTCTAACCGCCCCCTCAAGGTTGTAGAACCAGTGACCGCCCTCTTTCAGCCCCGGGATTTCTTCAGGCACAACTCTCGCACCAGTGGCAATTACGAGGTAGTCGTAGTCGTAAACCCCGTTCTCAGTCACCACTCTGCTGTTTTCTGTCTCTATCTTCGTGGCCCTTTCAATTACAATGTTAACCGCCGGATCGAGAAGCTCCCTGACGTCTCTCTTCAGCTCATCCTCGCCGAGTCTGTTGAAGATCAGATACAGAAAACCAGGTTCGTAAATCTGGTACGGTCTGTCAGTGATTAGCGTGACCTCCACGTTGCCGTTCCTTATCTCGTCCCTTATCTTGGGTACGAGGTAGTTGGCGGTGAGAGTTCCGGCAACACCCCCTCCCAGAATGACTACCCTTTTCATCAAACCACCTCAAAAAATTGAAGATTTACTTGGTCTTCTTGACCACGATTCTCCAGTATCCATCGGCCTCAAAAACGCCGACCAGCTCATGCCCGGCCTTTTTCACCCACTCAGGAATGTCCTTCGCCGAGCTTTCGTCACTCGACCACACTTCTATGACCTTGCCGACGTCCTCCTCTTTAATCGCCTTTATGAGCTCCATGAGCGGGCCAGGACAGTAGCTGCCCCTCGCGTCTATGACCCTGTCAGCCTTTACATCCTCCATTTCAACCACCTCCTTTCCAAACAAAAATTCAGATGAAGAGCACCTGCGCGTCCTCAACCATTCCGAGGAACGCTGAAACTCCAACAACGTCGTCGAAGATGTCCACGAAGTCGTCAATCTTCAGCTTCAGCATGTCCATGATCATTCCGCATGCGTACATCTTCAGGTTGCCTACTTCCTTGGCCTGCCTGAAGGTGTCTATGAAGAGCGGTGCTCCGCTTTCAAGCATACCCTTTCCAAGCTCACCTGCCGTCTTCCAGGCCTTCTTCTCAACGACATCCTTCTTGAACGCCATCAGTCCGTCCATTGTCGCAAAAACAATCACCTCGTTTCCGAGGGTTGAGGCCACGCTCGCAATTATGCTCGCGGCCTGAATTTTCTCGAGCTCACCACTTGCCAGAACTATTGCCAGCTTGCCCATTCTCTCACCTCAAACAACATTATGATTATAACCATATAAATCTTCCCGGTTTTTGAAAACGCGTTCAAAACATATGATTAATCGCTAAGAACACATGATGATGGACAGTTCGAGTTAAATATCGGTGCAGGCAATAAAAAGCCATGGAGGATAAGATATTCGTCTTCATAATCGGTACAGCCGGAAGCGGAAAGTCATACTTCACAGGTTCATTCTCCGACTACCTGGACTTCAAGAAGATAGATCACGCGATAGTCAACCTCGATCCGGGAGCCGATTTTCTGCCCTACGAGCCTGACGTGGACGTGAGGGAGTGGATCACCGTGGATGACGTCATGGAGAAGTACAGCGTGGGGCCAAACGGAGCGCAGATAGTTTCCGCTGACCTGATAGCGACGAAGGCTGACGACATAGTTGATGAACTCGACCTCTACAGTGCCGACTACGTCCTCGTCGACACCCCTGGCCAGATGGAGCTGTTCACACTCAGGAGCAGCAGCGAGATACTCATACAGGCGTTCGGCAGGGAGAACTGTGTTTCAGTATTTCTGTTCGATCCCGTCATATCTCAGAGAGCGTCGGGCTTCACATCGATGGTGTTCATGTACTCCTCAGCTGTAATGAGGCTGAACATTCCCCAGATTCCCGTTCTGAGCAAGTCGGACATCCTTCCAGATCACGACCTGGAGAGGATACTGTCCTGGAGCAGCGATCCCGACACCCTGTACACAGACGTGTCGAGGGAGAGGGGGCTTTCGAGAGATCTCTTCCACCTGCTTAGAGAGGCCGGGCTGATAAGACCGCTGATTCCGGTCTCGGCAAAAACAGGAATGGGCATGGACGACGTGTACGAGATAGTTCAGGACATATACTACGGCGGGGAAGACCTGGAGAGCATCAGGTTTTAGCCGCCCGCTATTGGCGGGAATATGGCTATCCTGTCTCCATCCTTCAGCTCCGGAATTTCTTCCATGTCCTTCACATTCCTTCCGTTAACCAGGATTATCCTGTCCTCCCTGAGCGTGCCGTCTTCCTCGTAAACCTCCCTGTAAAACTCCCTTCCGAAAAACTCGCACGCCTTTTTGACTGCCTCCTCAAGCGTCCTCGCTTCCACCTCCACCCTCTTTCCGTACCTCTCCCTGAGCGTGGCAAACAGCTCTATGACCACCATAAAAAAACAGTGAAGTGGGAATTATTTATCAGTATCTCTCTGCAATTGTTATCGCATCCATCGGGCAGACGCTCTCACAGAGCCCGCATGCCGTGCATCCTTCGAGCTCGACCTCGCCCCTTATGGCCGACATCTCAGCATCCTTGGCTATCTTGCAAACCGCCTCGCAGAAGTGGCAGCCGATGCACGCATCCGTAACGCGAACGCTCGCGGCGAATTCGTGATACGCCCTCCTCCTTCCGGGCAGGTGAATTTCGGAGAACCTTTCGGAAACGCTCCTCGAGACCTCTATCGCACCTCCAGGACAGTGCTTCTCACAGCTGCCACAGTAGTTGCACGAATCGCCGAAAACAACAACCTTGCCCTCCCCATACTCGTAATTTATGGCCGAATTCGGACAGATGTTCATGCATATGCTGCACTCCTCTCCGAGGCACTTTCCGGCATCGAATCTGTGCTCACCCTCAAACAGCCTGTTGACGTGAATTGCGTCAAACTGACAGACGCTCTCGCAGTTCCCGCACAGAGAGCATGCGTCGGATATCTCGATGTCACCCGTAACGGCGTACTCAATCGTGAGCTTGCACGAATCGCAGTGGATTTCGATCACGTCCTTGGGGCACGAGGACTGACAGATCTGGCAGTAAATGCACTTGGCCTCATCTATTTCCGGCTTACCCCTGATTAGCCTGACCGCATCGGTTGGGCAGAAAATAACACAGTTCCTGCACTGTATGCAGCCCTCGCTGATCCTTATGAATCCGTTCCTGACCTTCTCCTTCTCAAGCCTTTTATCAACGGTTATTGCATCTCTCGGGCAGTTTTCGGCACATATTCCGCAGTAAACGCACCCATCAACATCGACCTTGGAGTAGTGCAGCCTGTCCAGAATCTTCTGATAGGGAGAGCTGTCAAGGCTCAGCGCACCGTACTGACAGTAAACCGTGCAGACTCCACAGTCAATACACCCCTCTATCTCAGCGTGATAACCGTACTCGGTCTTGTAAACGTTAATTGCCGATTTGGGGCACGTTATTTCACATAATCCACATCCAACGCAGTTCTCTGCCCTGAACGAAACTGTCATGATTCTTCAGGGAAATCTATGTTATTTAATAGTTGCGATATTGCATAAAATTGCAAACAAATAAATACAAATTGGCCGGATAACAATTTATAATTAAAATCGTTAATTGCAGAAAGAAAAATCGTCAGAAGGTGTCAGATGTCCAGCCTCAGTGAGTCCCAGTACCGGGAGTGAATCTTCCTTACCTCCATCACGTTGTCCCTTAACTTCTGCATCGCATAGCTCTTCTTCCTCCACTTCAGCTCGGCCATGTACTCCTCGGGCTCCCTTATATTGCTTATGTCCAGCCCGGCCATTGCGGATATTATGGCGAGGTTCGTGTACGGAAGAGCCTGTTCGACGCTGTAACCTCCCTCGAGAACAGCAACGAGCCTTCCCCCGCAGAGTTCGTTTGCGAGGTTCACGGCTCTCCTCATGATATCCCCGTAGCCCCTCGCCGTCAGGGCGAGTCCGGTTATCGGGTCGGTGAAATGGTTGTCCTGGCCCGCAGATATGGCTATGAAATCCGGCTCAAACTCCTTCAGCACGGGCTCGATCACGCTGTCAAAGACATACAGGTACCCCTCGTCAGACGTTCCCGGGGGAAGTGGAATGTTAATCGTGTACCCCTCACCCCTGCCCCTTCCAACTTCATAAGGAAATCCCGTCCCGGGGTAGAGTGGCATCTGGTGTGTTGATATGAAGAGCACCGTGTCGTCCTCGTAGAAGATCTCCTGGGTTCCATCACCGTGGTGTGCGTCCCAGTCCAGAATCGCTATCCTCTCAACGCCCTGTTTCTGCAGCCACCTGACCATTATGGCCATGTTGTTGAGGTAGCAGAATCCCGCTCCGGTGTAGGGCTTCGCGTGGTGTCCCGGCGGGCGGATCATGGCGAACGCATTTTCCACCGCTCCTTCCAGTACTGCCCTCGCAGCGGTTATTGCTCCACCTGCAGCCAGCATAGCAACGTCGAACAATCCGGGTGGGATGCTTGTGTCGAAATCGATGATCCCACCCTTTTCACTTTCCCTCATGAGAAACTCCACGTATTCACGGGTGTGAACCCCGAGCACGTCATCCATGCTCGCCTCAACAGGATTGAGCAGCACGATGGAGTCCATGTCGAATATTCCCTCTTCCATGAGCTGGTCAAACGTGTAAGCGAGCCTCTCCCTCCTCTCAGGGTGGGTGGGGCTCTGCTCGTGCTCGAGGTACTTTGGATGGTAAACTATTCCGGTCCTCATAGCGCACCACAACACAGACCCGGTTTGATCTGAACAACAACATCGGCAATCTTCCCTCTCCTGATGCCACTCCTCACGACCGTGAACGAGTTGAAGTAAACCAGTTCGACGTCCTTCACGTCCCTCTCGTCTGCACCGTACCTGAGCGCGAGCTCTCTCGCTCTTTCTACTGCCATTGAAATGAGCTCCTCATCATCCGGATGCCCGGATATTCTCTCCATTTGCTCTGAATCGATTTCTCCATTGAATATCGCAACTCTCCTTTCAGTGTCAAACCTGGCGTAGAGCGTGAGGCTTATCCTCGAAACCGCAACTCCAACGGCGTTGGCGGACTCGTGGTGCTCGGGGATGACTGGCTTCTTGCCGGCCCTCTCAGCTATCTCCGGGACCAGAAACTTCGCGAGGTATCCCGTTCCGATGACTCTGTCGGGATCGAGGCCGGAAACGATCTCCGCGATCCGGTCAACGAATTCGTCTACGACCCTCTCAGCCGTGCCCGGGTCAGCACAACCCATAGACCTCTCGTGGTTCCCGATCTTCTCACCAAGGACGTTCAGCATGTCCGTTAGTGTTGGATGCCGACCGCCAAAGGCCATCGGTCTGTCGAGACGGTACGGCTTCAGCTCCCCCACGCAAAGGCTGTCACCACCGTAGG
>NZ_JBPLZQ010000051.1:0-9089 GCF_054018175.1 Geoglobus sp. | reverse complement strand
GTTCATGTACTCCGGGGAAAAGGGGAGGGATCTGGAGAGCACCCTGAGACACTTCGAGGAAAAGCTGCTGAAGCTGAGAGACATGATGTACACCGAAACTGGCAGGAAGATGGCCCAGGAAAGACACAGGTTTCTGAAGGAGTTCTACGAGAGGATTAAAAGGGAGCTGAGGTTCGAGGACCTGGTCGTGGAGTAAAGGTTGGATAATTATTTAAATACCTTTCAAACAAGTTTGATGCAAATGTCGGAAAGCGTGGATGAGCTTGTTGGCAACCTGAAGTTCGAAACCACCGAGGAAATAGAGGTTCCGGAACGGCTCATTGACCAGGTTATAGGCCAGGATCATGCTGTCGAGGCGATTAGGAAAGCGGCAGTGCAGAAGAGGCACGTGATGCTCATCGGCTCACCCGGAACCGGAAAGTCTATGCTCGCAAAGGCGATGGCAGAGCTCCTCCCAAAGGAGGAGCTGGAGGACATTCTCGTCTATCCGAACCCTGAAGACCCGAATCAGCCAAAAATCAGAACCGTTCCTGCGGGCAAGGGCAAGGAGATCGTCGATGCCTACAAGCAGGAGGCGATGAAGAAGGAGCAGGCGAGGAACATGTTCCTATTCACCCTCGTGTTCTTCGTCATTGCCTACTCGTTCCTGCAGAACCAGATCCTCTGGGGCATCATCGCCGCGGTGATGATCTTCATGCTCGCCCGCTACATGCTTCCGAGGGAGGAGAAGAACGTTCCCAAGCTGCTCGTCAACAACGCCGGCAGACAGACTGCACCTTTTGAGGATGCTACCGGTGCCCACGCTGGCGCACTCTTTGGAGACGTCAGACACGACCCGTTCCAGTCCGGTGGGCTCGAGACTCCAGCCCACGAGAGGGTTGAGGCCGGGGCGATCCACAGAGCCCACAAGGGCGTGCTGTACATCGACGAAATCAACACCCTGACGATAGAGTCCCAGCAGAAAATCCTAACGGCCCTGCAGGAGAAGAAGTTCCCGATAACCGGTCAGAGCGAGAGGAGCAGCGGTGCAATGGTCAGGACAGAGCCCGTGCCGTGTGACTTCATACTCGTCGCGGCTGGAAATCTCGACGCCCTTTACGGAATGCACCCCGCGCTCAGGAGCAGGATAAGGGGCTACGGATACGAGATCTACATGAACGACTCCATGGAGGACAACGAGGAGAACAGGAGGAAGCTCGTGAGGTTCGTTGCTCAGGAGGTCATCAGGGACGGGAAGATACCCCACTTCACGAGAGAGGCTGTGGCGGAGATTATCAAGGAGGCAAAGAAGAGAGCGGGGAGGAGAGGTCACCTGACGCTCAGGCTGAGGGAGCTCGGAGGGATAATAAGGACCGCAGGAGACATAGCCATTTCTGAAGGGAGCAGGTACGTCACGGTCGAGCACGTGCTTAAGGCGAAGAAGATTGCGAAGAGCATCGAGGAGCAGCTTGCCGACAAGTACATCGAGAGGAGGAAGGACTACAGGCTGTTCGTGACGGAGGGAACGACTGTCGGCAGGGTGAACGGGCTCGCGGTGATTGGCGAGTCTGCCGGAATCGTTCTGCCGATAATTGCGGAGATAACTCCGGCGATGAGCAAGGAGGAGGGCCGGATAATTGCAACTGGCAGATTGCAGGAGATTGCAAGAGAGGCGGTGATAAACGTTTCCGCAATAATCAAGAAGATCATCGGAAAGGACATGTCCAACTACGACGTGCACATACAGTTCGTTGGAACGTACGAGGGTGTTGAGGGGGATTCGGCAAGCATAAGCATCGCAACTGCCGTGATCTCCGCCCTCGAGGGGATCGAGGTCGATCAGAGCGTCGCCATGACTGGCAGTCTGTCGGTTAAGGGAGACGTGCTTCCAGTAGGTGGAGTCACCCAGAAAATCGAGGCGGCAATACAGGCCGGACTGAGGAAGGTGATAATCCCGAAGGACAACATGGACGATGTGCTGCTTGATGCAGAGCACGAGAACAGGATTGAGATTGTGGCAGTCTCGAGGATAGATGAGGTGCTCGAACACAGTCTGGTGGACTGCGAGAAAAAGAAGAAGCTGCTCGAGAAGATAAGATCAGCCAATTCTCTCTGAGAAATCCTTTACCAATTTATTGAATTCAGACGGCTTCTCGAGCATCACCATGTGGCCTGCGCCGTGAACAACCGCAAGTTTTGAGTTTTCTATGTGCTCCCTGAGAAATTCCGAGTACTCGAGAGGGGTCATGACGTCAGCGTTCCCGCACACTACCAGCGTTGGAACGTCAATCCTCACCTCGCCGTTCTCGTACTTCCTCTCGATGTTGAAAGCGTCGCACAGCCTGAAGTCCTGAACGAGCAGGTCCTTCCCGGCTGACAGCATCATCTGCCTTGCGAGCTCTCTGGCCTTTTTCCCCTCAAAGTCCCTTGCAAAGAGCCACTTAGTGAGCTTCTCGACCATCCCCTCGAAGTCCTCTTCAAGCCCCCTGATGAGCTTCGGATTTACCGGAAGTTTCGGACCCGTGCCGATCAGGATCAGCCCCCTGGCCTTACCCCCCTTCAGCACGTACTCCTGAGCGATGGCCCCGCCCATGGAGTGGCCAGCTATCACCGGCTCAATGCCGAGCTCCTCGACGAGCTCGATAAGAACTTCTGCGTAGTCTCCAACGCTGCTCACGTCCAGCTTACCGCTCTTCCCGTGGTTCGGCAGGTCCACGGCCATCGCGTTGAGGGCGGAAAGCTGCCTGCCCCATACCTCGGAACTCATCCCCGCGCCGTGGATGAAGAGGATGTTCCCCCTTCCCTCAACATGAACCTCAACACCACCCGCTCTGACGTGCATGTGAGATGTTGAATTTTACAGGATTAATAGTTTGCCTTACCTCCTGTCATCTCCGTAGATTATCCACTGGATGTGCTCGGGTATGTCCTCGTCTCCCTCGTAGCCAAGGGCCTGATTCACCGCATGCCTCACAGCGTATCCAGCTATGTGGAGTATAGTCTCGTTGTACTCGTTGTCCCTCTCCATGCTCCCAGTGCACGGGTAGCTGTGGTGCGCCTCGGCCACAACGTCCCAGAGCTCTCTCATGGTCTCGAATTCAAGCTCCCTGAGCTTTATTCCCACGTACCACGCACACCCGCAGGGCTGACTCCTGATTATCCTTACGCTCGTTATTCTCTTCCTGCCGTTGTTCTCCTCAACCTCGATCTCGAACCTGGGGTACCCCTGCCCCATCTCTCTGATGAAGCGGTTTATGGTGGGATGCTCCGGGCTCTCCCTGAGAACGCAGAAGGGCTTTGGAGCGGCAAACTCAAGGCCCAGCTCTTCACACTTCTCCTTAATCTGCTTCGCGAGTCCGGCACTGCACCACCTTGGCTCTTCAACCGGCACTATGTATGCCCTGTAGCCGAGCTCGGCCAGTTTTTCGGGGAGGGCGATGAGGATGTCGGGATGGAGGTTTATGGCTATCGCGATGTCCGCTCTGGGGATCTCCTTTGGCAGAAACTCGTCTGCATCCTCGATGAAGTCCGGCATGTTCATCGGGTCAATCATTCCGAAGGTTGCCACGATGTTCTTGGAGAAGCTGTAGACGTTCTCCTTGCACTGCACGCAGCCGTCAATGCTGCACGCCCCGAACGAGGGGCAGGAGTTTCTGTAGTTCATGAGATTCGCGATGAATCTCTCGCCGAACTCACCGTGGTAGAAAACAGTGATCTTTAAATCTGACCTGAACTTGGGCTGCTCTGGCTCCATAACTAAAATCAGTGTGGAAACGTTATTATCATTTTCCCGAACTATTTAGCCTCCACGATCCTCGACCTTCCGGGAGGCAGAAACTTTGCGACCTCGTCTGGAGTGGCAATGCCCCTCACCACGTGCTTCTCCTCGTCATCGGCAACCTCAACGAGCTTCCTGGCCACCTGAATGCTGAACTGGTTGAATTCCACGTCTCCGATCTCTATGACGACGTAGTGGTCGCAGTGCTTCTTCACACCCTCCACCGGACCTCCGAGAAGCCTGAGGTTGGATATGTCCACTCCTATTGCTGCCCTCATCTCAACGGTCACGTAGTTCCTCCTGCCCTCTATGAAGAAGCTGCCCTTCGGAAGGTACTCACCTGGTCTTGCAGCCCTCTTCACCTGCTCCGGTTTGACGTAGTAAACCTCCCCGCTGTGCTTGCCCTCCTTCCAGAGGGCAGAGTATATTCCCGCAAATTCAGCAGCTTCCCTTATGCTATTCTCCCCAGCTTCCTGCCCGTTCTTCAGTATCGTCGCACTTCCTCCCGGCATTTCCGTGTGGAAGAAGAGGTCCTTGCTTTCCATGTGCTTGGACACGACCTCCTCGTTCATATCTGCACTTCTGCCTCCTATCACCAGAAAACCCTCGGAGGTTATGTACCACCTGTACCTCTCGTACCACTCTCTCTTCCTTGCAACCCTTATGCTGGACAGCATCTTCCTCTCCTCTATTTCCTCCGCCCTCTTGAGCTCGTCCTTCGTCCTTTCAATCGCCTTCAAAACACCCTCAAGCTTCTCCCTGAACCTCTTGGCCCTGCTGTAGTACTCTTCGGCGATCTCTGGAATGGACCTGTTCAGCCACAGCCTGATGACGTGCCCATCCACCTCCACGTCCACAGCGTTCTCCTTTGGGACTATTCCCCTGACCTCCCTCAGCTTCCCGTCCTTCTGCTGCTCCCTGACGATCCTTTCGATCTCGTCCCACCCCTTATTCTCCCTCGCCTTCAGAAATGCCGAGTGTATCGCCTCGATCATGGTGTAGTTCTCGTAGATCAGGTCTCCAATTCTCCTGTTCTTCTCCATTTCTCTTTCAAATCTCTCCTTAGCCTCTATCTGGCTTTTAAGCCTGGCGTTCAGCTTTTCGAGGACTTCGCTTTTCCTTTCCCTCTCCTCAACCCTCTCTACGGCTTTTGCTGAGAAAAAGCTGTCAATCGTCATCCAGTACCTCTCGAAGTACTTTTTCTCGTAGCCGGAATACTTCAGGAGCTCCACGGGCTGGTAGTCCAGGTATTTTCCGTTTTCTAGGACAATGTGGGGCTTTATTTCCTCTGGTTGAAACAGTTTCTTCATCTCTTCGACTATCTTCCCGAGCTCCTCGTCGCCCAGTTCACTCGCCTTCTTCCTCTTGTCGATCCCTGCTCTGTGGAGGATCTCTTCGGCATAAAGTCCTCCTGTTCCCAGCCTCGACGCTATCTCCCTCACTATCTCTCTGTCACCCAGAATTTTCCTGAGGTCGTCGGCGCTCTCTACGTCGAGTGGTGTGACTCTTTTCTCCGGAAACCTGTAGGTCTCGCCCACCCTCACCGTGTGATTGAGCGGCATTATGACCCTGTAGCTCTCGTCGGTGAGGATGACATTTCCCTTAGAGAACAGCTCCGCCACGATCCTCTTTTTCTCCTCTCTTTCGAAGGTGAGAATCACCACCCTGTCGAAATCGTGCTGCTCTATCGCCGTCAACCTCGCATTCTCCAGGTGCTTCCTCAGCAGCATCGCGAACGATGATGGGAAGCGGGGAGACTCCTTTGGGAACTGGGTCGGGTGGAAGCGGGTTCCCGCCTCTATCACAAGGTCCACCCTACCCCTTCCCCTGAGCTTTATCCTGATCTCGTCCGGGACATGGTGGTAAACCTTGTCCACCCTCGCCCCAATCACGTCGTCTCTTATTTCCCGAAGTACGATCGAGATGTCGAGGGATGACATTGAGCGCATGGTTGGAATTTCTGCTGAGAGCATATAACATGTTTGGAGAATCTAAGACCTCCCAAAACTCATCTTCTGCATATGCATCCTGATCAGCTCAGCCACCGATTCAATGGCCATCAGAAATCCTGAAAACGCTATGGATGGCTCGGCGTAGCACAAAAGGTAACATTTCCCGCAGTTTCTGTAAGAGTTCCACGTTCTGACGAACCTCTCGCCTTCGACAACATCTCGAAGACTCTCGGCCCGAAGATCTCCAACCACTCTGCTTTCAACCTCATAACAGGGAGCGATCACCTTGCCATCTGGATTCACCCTCAGCAGCAGGTGTGGGAGGCACTGAAATTTCCTTCCCGATGCCACGATTTCAAGATATCTCCTGGTGTTCCATATGCACCTGTAGTCTCTCTTCAGCTCCAAAACTCTGGCGAAGGCTCTCCTCATAGATTCTTTGGGGATCTCAGGGCATCCGGCGAAATAGCTTGACACAGGTTCGAAGGTTACTCCCGCTCCAACCGAGTCAGCAAACTCAACAAGCCCTGAAATCTCGTCCACATTCTCCTCATGCACTACCACGTTTATGTTAACCCTGAACCTCTCACAGGCCCACGCTATGTTCTCCTTCACCCTCTCAAGAGCGTCAACTCCCGTTATTCTAACGAATTTCTCCCTTTCGAGGGTGTCGAGGCTCACCGTTAGCAGATCTGGATTGCCGGTGTCACGCTTCCTCAACAACAAACCGTTGGTGACGAGAGTCGTATGGAATCCGAAATCTCTGGTGGTGGAGATTATATCGCCAACATCCTCCCGCAGAAGCGGCTCCCCTCCAGTGGCGGTGTATGTGGCAATTCCGAGGTCTGAGGCTTCCTCAAGAGCCCTGACAATCTCGCCAAACCCCATCTCCTCCCCGCCCATCCTCCAGTATGTGCAGTAGTGGCACCGCATGTTGCACCTGAAGGTCACCATGTGAGCGAAAACGAATGGAAGTGATTTCCTCAGGAACCTGTTTTTGAGGTAGGTCCTTGCGAGTCTTGTGTAGGGCAGGACGCTCGAAAAGATGATCTCACCCTCGCGCGTTATCTGCAGATGGGAAAGCCTCAAACCTGAAGAGAACTGGAACTTTCTCCATTCCCAGCTTTTCTGCCTCTTCTTCGATTATTTCGTATATTGTGTCCATCTGGCCCCTATCCACCTCAGAGCATTTTTCAAAGGTGACAACAAAATAGCCACTGTCATCGTAGCCATAGGCCGTTATGGGCCCGTCAGGATGGAAGTACCGGCTCAAAAGTCCCTTGACCTCGATGTTTTTTCCAAGAGTGTCAAGTTTGGCGAGCCAGTTCTGCCTGTCACTCTCGCTGTTGAACTCAGGAAGTTCTCCGCATTTAACTTGTTCTGGAGAACCACCACATTCTCTTCTGGATTCTTCACTGTCTTCTCCTGAATGGTCATTTTCCTCTGAGTCTGCCTTGTAATATGCATGGCCAATAACACCGCCAAGCACAGCCATAACCACCAGCACCGCAAATGCTCTTCTCATTACACCACAACCCCCGACACATGGTGTTCTGCTTTCTGACGTAAAAATTTTATGATAGAGTTTTCAAAATTATTTTTAGAATTTTATTTTCTCAAAACATGGTCAGAAAGTTTATATGGTGTACAACGTAAGATTGTCAAAACCAACACCCCCAAAGTTACAACCCCACAAAACCTTCCAGCTAACTCCGATGGACTATCAAGTTCTTCAGGATTCTTGAAATGGCATTTATTACATCGAACAGGTTGTTTCCAGCTAATTGTTTTATCTCCACGCCTTATGTTTACTTTCATTCCCCTTACCACTCCTCAGAGCTAACCCTTAGATTCACCTCAACCCACCCCTCTCCCTTCGGTACATTCACCTCACCCATTATCTCATAATGCCCGTTCTGCAGAATAAAACCCAGTAAGCTCCTCCACGTGCTGTAAGGTGTGCTCGCCTCATACTCGAGCCTGACAGTCAGATTTGCCCCACTCTCCCTGTAAATCCAAGTGTAATACTTCCATTCCCTTACTCTGTTTCCGCTCAGATCCCTGCCGTCAAAGGTTTTCGTTATGTTCTCCGCCGGACGAAGCACGATGGAGTTGTTGAATGGATCCGAAAGCTCAACATCGCAATCCTTAAAGACATCGGAAAGAAGGAGGATCTCATTAGAATTCAGCTCTGTTATTATTTCGAACATCTCACCCTTTTCAGTTTCAACGATCCTCCCGTTATTCAGGAAATTGAATATATTAGAAGCGTCCCGAAATACACCTGGCCCACTTTTCCTTTCAAGAATGATTTCGCCTTTCTCGTTCATAGGTACAGGCAGATAAAGTTTTAAGGTCGTGTTATTGTCTGACGAAATTTTTACCGTGTAGCTGCAATAAGAAGGGAACGGTGGATGAGGGAAGTAGTTCAAAAATATGATTAGGATCAAAAAAATTACGAGGTAGGGTAAGTATTTCTGCAGCTCCATAGTCTTCAGTCGATCGCATATTCTATTAAACCCATGTTGTGAGCGACGGTTTCTTCAAGAAGCATGCTTGTCGTCACTTGAAGTTCTAAGTTGTTTTCCCAGTTTGGATCCGAAATCATTATCCAGTGAAGTCTTTCATATTTCGACGCAGCAATGTCTTTCAAATCATTTGCAAGTGTTGACGGTGATGAGATTACAATCCAATTTAAGTTAGCGAGATAGTCATACCATCCATTTCTGATGCGATTGTGTACCCAATCTTCGTACATTACATGAGTCACCAGATCTTGATTTAATAACCCAACTGCATGCCAAGGATTGCCGAGATCGCACATATAGTGGGTAGCTTTGCCCAGCGTTTCGTCACCAGCTTGAATGTTGCCATTGGAGTAGTAGATTTCCGCCAATTCCGCTAATTGTTCAACGTTATATACTGCCAGACTGCCATGGTGGTCGTAATTGTTCCATGGTGGATAATCCGGATCATCGGCAGCTTCGGAGATTGTATTGATTCTCGAATCTGGTATATTCTTTTTGAAAACATTCTTGAGGCTCAGCAGGGAGTACTCAGTTAAGGTGATGTGATCTCCCGGCGTCCATTGGATGGTGATGCTTTTGTCTTTAGAATTACTTTCAATCAAGTCTTTGAGTTTTACACCTTTAAATTGCATTGTATAGTCCTGCAACGCTGCCAAGATTTTTAATACAAGTTCGCCCTGCTCACTTTCGCTCAATCTGTTTAATTTCATTTGATTTATCTTCTCTTTGACCTCTTTCTTTTCTTGGGTTGAAAATATGCTTGCACGATTTATTGCTTCAATTATGATTGAATAGTCTCTACCAGTTAGCGGGACTGTCAAAATAACCACCTCTCCACATTATACAGCATGA
>NZ_JBPLZQ010000050.1:0-25181 GCF_054018175.1 Geoglobus sp. | reverse complement strand
ATAAAAGATGTGAAGGTCAGATACAGATGAAAGGAAAGGTAGTTCTCGTTCCGTTTCCGTTCACAGATCTCTCGGCTTCAAAGCTCAGGCCGGCACTTTTTTGCCCCATCCAGTATGGTTGAGGGATTGGCTGGGACTCATTGATGCGACTGTTATTTTACCACGGGGTAGCCCTTGCTCGCCCACGCAGTTATCCCGCCCCTTATCTCGTAAACCTTCTGGAATCCAAGCTCCTTCATCACCGGCATGGTGTTCCCAGTTCTGTGACCTGTTCTGCAGTATATCAGATACGTCTTGCTCTTATCGAGCTTATCCAGCTTCTCCCTGAACGTCGGTGAGTAGTAATCTATGTTTATTGCGTTTGGTATGTGGCCTGCCTTGTACTCCTGAGGTGTCCGTATATCTATTATGACGAAGTCGGGATTGTTGGCGTTCTCCTGAATAAGCCTGTACGCCTCGTCCGGGCTTATCGTCTTGAAAACCTGGGACTGCTGTGACGAGCAGCCCGACAGCAGGGCAATAGCGGAAACTGCCATAATGACGAGCATGACCTTTGCGTGCTTCATGTAACAGCGTTTCTGCAGAAAAGATAAATACGTGTCGCGGGATTTACCGGACACGCAAACTCTATATATTTTCCACCGGAATTCATCTTGTGGAATATCTCCTCTTCCATTTCGAGGACCTCGAGGACATTGTGAAGGAGATTCCCGGACTCACTCACTCGTTCAGGAGGTTTGGGGAGGTCGAGGTAATAGCTGTCGATGAAGAAATGAGGGTCGTGGTGGAGAGGTACGGGAAGTACGTGGTCGTCGTCACTCACTCCGGGCTCGGGCTAACCATTGAACCGCTGGCGGCGTACTCAGTAGAGCTGGGCATTCCGGAGGAACCGGCCGGCGAGTTCGCGATGGGGAGGTACAGGGTAAGGGGTGACAGGCTCTACCTTGATGGTGATCTGGATGATGAGCTAATTTACGGACACCTTCCAGCGCTGCTCTGCGAGGTTACAACTGCAAGGATCTTGATAAAGGACTCGAGGCTTCGGGCCGAGCACCTCTCGAGAGATGAAACCGCCATAATCTCAGACACGGTCAGGATACTCGAGGGTGCGGGAAAAATGGAGATTTCGGTGCTTGAAAAGCTTGCCCTCGAGCTGTCCTCACTGAAAGCAGGATTTTTCTCGTCTTACATGACCTTCAAGGACGAGAACGAGGAGATCGGCCTGGCCATACTCAGGGCGAGAAAAATCTCGAGGCTCCTCGGAAATCTGCTCTCAGAGTGGGTGGATGAGCTTGTGTTCGAGCTCGAGAGTTTGAAGTACTACGAAACGAGCTTTGAGCAAACCCTCAGCGGTGTGAGGGACGCTCTCGAGACCGTACACCTGAGGCTCGAGATGCTTCACAGGGGCGAGAACCTGGAACTCCAGAAGAGGACATCTTCCCTTCAGGCAGCAGCGGCAATAATCGAATTCGTGGCTGTGTTTTATTACTCAATGGGAATATGGGATAAATACATAGGTCTGCACGGCTTTCCCAAATGGGTGACTTTTACTCTGCTGACCCTGCTCTCGGGGGTGGTTGTTTTCTACACTGAGGTCATAGGAGAGTACCTCAGCGAGGGCAAGGCCGGTAAAAAGCTTGCAATCACCACGGCACTGCTACTTCTGACACTTGTTTTCATGGTTCTCTTACCGGCTATTTTTTGAGGATCCTCAGGGCTTTGAGCCTGTCGTTGATCATCTGGAGGTGCTCCCTTTCCTGAGATATCAGAAACTCAAGCAGCTCTGATGTTTCGGTATCTGCATCTTTCTTCAGCTCCAGGTACGTCTTTATTGCGTCATGCTCCATCCTTTTTGCCTTCTCAAGGATCTCTTCCGGAGTCATAGCTCGAAATGGGTGGCTAAATATATAAAAACTCACATCGGACAGAGTTCTCCGTGATCGTCGTGCTCGTCTTCATCTGGCAGGTTGTCAAGCCCGAGCCTCTTCAGGTCCTCGATCCTGCCAGCCTTCCTCAGGTAGTCTGCTATGGCACGCTTTAGAGCGTCGGCGGCAAGGTTGGAGCAGTGCATCTTCTGAGGGGGCAGCCCGCCAAGAGCCTCGGCGACCGTCTGTTTCGTTATCTTCAACGCCTCCTCGAGGGTCTTTCCCTTTGCGAGCTCTGTGGCCATGCTGCTCGTGGCTATTGCAGCTCCGCAACCGAAGGTCTGGAACTTTATGTCGACTATCCTGTCGTCCTTAACCTTGATGTACATGGTCATGAGGTCTCCGCAGACGGGATTTCCGACAGTGCCAACACCGTCGGCATCTTCTATAACCCCAACATTCCTCGGGTTTCTGAAATGCTCCATGACTTTCTCGCTGTACACGCTAACCACCTCCCTTCTTCTTTTTCATGTAGAGGGGAGACATCATCCTGAGCCGCTCCACTATAGTCGGGAGCTTTTCGAGCACGTAGCTGACGTCCTCTTCACTGCTCCACCTTCCGAGGCTGAAGACCACGCTGCCGTGGGCCTCTTCGTGCTTCAGGCCAATGGCCATGAGCACATGAGACGGCTGCAGGGTTTTGGATGTGCACGCAGACCCTGTGGAGGCCTGTATCCCTTCCATGTCCATGCTGAGGAGTATGGATTCTCCTTCGATGTAGCTGAACCTCACGCTCGCGTTGTTGGGAAGCCTGTCTTCAGGGTGGCCGTTCAGGAATGTGTCTTCTATTTTCAGCAGCCCCTCGATCAGCCTGTCCCTAAGGGCCCTAAGCCTATCCGCCTCACCTCTCCACTCTTCCATGGCTATTTCAGCTGCCCTTCCGAACCCAACTATTCCCGCGACGTTTTCGGTTCCACCCCTCAGGCCCCTCTCCTGACCTCCTCCGAGGATTATCGGGTTGACCCTGACACCCTTTTTAATGTACAGCGCCCCAACGCCTCTTGGGCCGTAAATATCGTTTGACGAGAGAGTTACAAGATCCGCTCCGAGATTCTGCACGTCAACCTCAATCTTGCCAAGGCTTGCCGTAGCATCCACATGCAGTGCGCAGTCGACGACACTCCTGACCTCCTCAATGTTCTGGATAGTACCTATCTCTGGATTTGCGTGCTGAACTGAAACGAGGATGGTGTCATCTCTGATCAGTTTTTCGAGCTCCTCCAGTATCACCTTGCCGTGTCTGTCTACTGGGGCGTAGTCCACTTCAAAACCGTTCTTCATCAAAAATTTCGCAGCGTTTATAACAGAAATGTGCTCGATGGCACTGACAATTATGTGTTTGCCCTTGCTTTTGTTCCTCATCGCGTAACCGATTATGGCGAGGTTGTTCGATTCTGTTGCGCCGCTGGTGAAGACGATCTCTGATGAGTCTGCGTTAATGAGCTCTGCAACCTTCGACCTTGCGTCTTCAATCGCTTTCCTCGCCTCGAAGCCCTTGGAATGAACGGACGAAGGGTTACCCGGGTGCCTGAAGTAGGGAATCATCGCCTCAACAACCCTATCATCCACAGGACAGCCAGCAACATAGTCGAGGTACGGCATACTCACACACCTCTCTTTATCCTGATGATAAATGTTCCGTCATCTTCCCTGACTTCCAGAACCTCATGTCCAGACCTTTCTGCCCACTCGGGAATGTCTTTCTTTGCAGACGGGTCGTCAGCAAGAATTTCGACGATATCTCCAACATCTACGCTCTCAATCGCTTTCCTCGCCTCAAAGAGAGGCATGGGACAGAACATTCCTATGCAGTCAACGGACTTCTTCACATTCATCATGGTAATTTAACGTTGTTAAATATTTATGGGTTTTGCTCCTGCTACACCTGATGCACTAACCGAACTCGTACGTCTCTGCAAGTTCGATCGCCTCATCCTCTTTTAGGTGACAGTGCCTCTCCATGTTCTCAACCTCAGCGGGATCCGCGTTCGTTACAGGGTGTTGTGAGATGAGCAGCGAACAGCAGTCCTCGTATGGAAGGATGGATATCTCGTAAGTCCCGATCTTTCTGGCGATTTCGACTATCTCGTCCTTGTCGAGACCTATCAGTGGTGTGAGGACAGGAAACCTGCTTGCAGAGTAGACCGTTCTGAGGTTCTGCAGGGTCTGTGACGCCACCTGTCCGAGAGAGTCCCCGGTAACAATTGCCTTAGCGCCCTCTCTTTCGGCTATCAGCGACGCCATCCTCATCATGCTCCTTCTGTAGACTATCATTCTGTAGTCTGAGGGTATGCAGCGGATGATTTCCATCTGAACGTCTCGGAAGGGAACCATGTACAGCTTTACTCTGTGGATTTCGGACAGCCTCTCAGCAAGGTCGTGTATCTTCCTCCTCACACTTTGCGAGTGTACCGTTGAGTTGAAGAAGTGTACGAGAACGACTTCGGCACCTCTCTTCATTGCAAGAAACGATGCCACAGGGCTGTCTATTCCTCCGGAGATCAGAGCCACGACCTTGCCGGAGACTCCTGTGGGCAAACCACCAATGCCCTCGATCCTCTCTGAATAAATGTATGCGTACGTGTTTGAAATTTCAACGTAAATGACGTGATCCGGATTGTGGAGATCAACCTTCAGCTTCCTGCTTTTCAGGATTTTTTCCCCGACTGTTCTGTTCACCTCTATGGATGTGAGCGGGAATTCCTTGTTGCTCCTCTTCGTTTCCACCTTGAATGTGCCCCGATCAGGGGACACTGAAAGTGCTTTCTCGACTATGCCTTCAATGCTAAGCTCTGCAACCTCGGCGAGGGCGGAGTACTTTACCCCTGGAGTCTTCTTCAAAATTTCTGCTATCTCCGGATTGTCGCACTCGATGATCACCCGCCCGTACTCCCTCCTTATCCTGCAGTTCTCGATCTTCTTTATCTTGTGCCTCAGGTTTTCAACCAGCTTTTTTTCAAAGTAGCTCCTGTTCTTTCCCTTGAGCGCAATCTCGGAGTAGTGAACGACGTAGACTCTCATACTTCATCCCGCAGCTTTTTCAGCTTCTTCGCCTCGGCTATCAGCAGCTCCACTTCTCTGTTCACAACATCCTCGAAGTCGGGGTTCCTGTACTCCTTGAAGACGTCCACGTCAACTATCTTGCTGAGCTCAACCCAGTTCTCACGCGGTATGGCCACGAACTCTCCCTCGTATCTTTCGGCAACCCTTTCCGCTTCGCTTTCGTTTCTGAACTTAACTGAGGTGAAAACTCCGAGTGAGTTCGAATCACCCTTGAAGATGTAGAGTCTGACACTTTTGCCGTTGACGAAGCCCATGAAGTGGTCCGTCGCCTTGTCAAACCCCATGCTCTCGAACTTTTCTATGAGGTCCTTGGGGAGATCGTCCATCAAACAGCCGCACAGAGACTTGATCTCCTGCCTCTTTATCGCCAGCTCGATCCTCCTGAACGTGTCGTGTGGAAATCCGATTACGATCTCGTCCCTTCTGTACCCTCCAAACTCCCTTGCTCCGGGGCACAGGAAAGAAACGTTCGGCTTCTGTTCTCTTTTCACGAAAGCTGTCGCTTCTCCACAGACTGCAGTCTCGCCGGAGAACACCGCTCTGAACTCTTCGTTGAAAAGCTTTCTGTAAAATGAGGATATGTGCATGACCCTCTCAGGGGTGGTCACCACGAGAACAACATCGCACTCCTGCCCCTCGTAAGGCTCAAGTACTATGGCCTTCGTATCCTCGCCACCGTCCTCCGTTATGAATCCGAGGGACACGAGCGCTCCTGCACATGACAGGTTGAACTCGTTTATCGTGAGTTTCTCTCCCCTTTCTGCCACCAGCTTCACCGCTTCACAGAATCTGAACTCTCCTTCGCTTCCATCCAACTCTTCGTCGCTGAATCTAACTGCGACTGGATTCAGGCTGATCTCGAAGTGCCTCCTGAAGCTCAATCTTCCACCTCCACGCCGTATTTCTCTGCTATGTCTTTAAAGGCCCATGCCACCTTCTCGAGCTCCTCCCAGCTGAGCCCGTAGGTGTTCAGCTTGAAGTTCTTGGTCATCCCCGCCTGCACACCGAAAACTCCCCTCTTCTTCAGTTCGTGGTAAAGGAAGTACCCCCTCTTCTTGTGTTTCTTGGCGATGTAGTGGAAAGCTGGAGATTCAAAGTGCATGAGCGTGTGGTTCTTGGGTCTCTCTCCTATTAGCTCAACTCCCTCGATCTTCTCCATTTCTCTGACGAACCACCTTGCCTTCTCGACCTCCTCTTCCCACCTCTTAACCCTCTCGACCACTCTCGGGAATGAGGCCATGAGGGTCATCACAGGCAATCCGTAAACCGGAGAGCACCCGAAGAGGGCAAGCTCCTTCTTTGTAAATGCTCTCCCACTCCAGTCCCCCCTGAGCTTGGAGGTTCTGAACACGCTATCAGCGAGTTCATAATTCGTTGCCAGTATGCCAATTGGAGCCGTGGCTGCCCAGCTCTTGTGCCCACTGCCAACGATGAAGCTTGCCCTGAGCTTCTTCCCGTTTACCTCCATTATTCCTGACGTGTATGCCGTGTTGAGGATCAGGGGGACCTCGTACTCCTCGCAGATCTTTCCCACCTTCTTCGCGTCTGCAAGGTTCCCGTATCTGTAGTCCACGTGGGTCAGGAGAGCCAGGTCGGGGTACTTCCCCGTTTCCTCCTTTACCCTCTCGAAGGCAGTGGCATAGTCCTCGGGGTTTATCCTGAAGTCAGGATAGCCTGAATTGGGCACCTCGTAAACTTTGATGCCGTTTAGCTCGGCCGCGATGTATGAGGTGTAGTGGGCGAGGGAGTCGAGGACGAGTGTACCGTTCTTGAACGCCGACATTATCGCGAATTTGGCGTGCCTGGCACCGGCAGTAAACCTCGCGGTATCCATGCCAAGAAATTCGGCAACGTCCTGCTTGAAGTCCTCAATTGGAGGGTTCTTTATGAGGTCAACCCTGCCCTCAAGGCAAACGTCGCAGACAGAATACCCATCTGCCCATTCGAGGAGAACTCTCCTTGCTTCATCCGTCAGAATGCCTCCTCTCTGGATTGGATGCACGTTGATCATTCCGCTCGATATCCTCTTCAGGTTATTCGGGTGGTAACGGTTCAGATCCATCCCCATGCTTAACACCGTTTAGTTATTTAAATTTTACCTGCTATCAGGGTCAGAGATGCCACGGCTATGCTGGCCGAGATTGCCATTTTGAGCACACCCGGTGAGCACCTCTTTGAGATGGCATAGCCACCATATGCTCCAACGAGCCCAGGAATTATCAACTTTGTGGCGAGACCAACATCGACATTCCCGAGGCTTCCGTGCGAGATCAGTGCAATTCCTGATAGAACGGTCGACGTGACAAGGTCTGTACCGACGACCCTGTTCGGTCTCAGCGTTGTGAGGTTGAGTATCGCGAACGTCAGCAGAGTTCCACTGCCAACGGAGGTGAGCTGTACGAGAACTCCAACCACGAAGGCAACTGCGGCTATCAGCCACCACTTGGAATCCGTTTCGCCAAAACTCTCACAGTACCTGTCGCACGCGAAGCACTCCGTCTTCACCCTGTGCTTCAGACCACTGTAAATCATGAGGGTCGACACGGTAAACAGCACAACTCCGAGTATCACGACAAGCGTCCTGTCGTCTACGAATCGCTCTCTCAGCAGGATGTATCCCAGCAGAATTCCGACTATCCCGGGTGGGGCTGTCGTGCAGAACAGTCTCCTGTCGAAGTTGCTCCCCCTTTTGTGGAGGAGGGACGAGAAGGACTTCACCGTGAATGCGTACGCAAGGTCGGTCCCCACTGCCCTCTCTATGTTCACACCGAGCATCAGCAGGGCAGGGGTCATCAGCGCCCCACCACCTATACCCGTGAGCCCCACGAGAAATCCTATCGCAAGACCTAAAACTTCATACATCTGCCCCACCTTAGCAGGGGTAACATGGCTGCAAGATATTAATAATTAACGGCGTTAAATTTATATAACGTAATTCCAAAAAGTGTTCATACATCTCGGACGGGGTGAATGCAGATGGAGATAAGTATTGACATCGGTGACATATCGAAGTTCGTTGGAAGATACTCGCTTGGCAGGGATAATGGTAACGGGTCACTTCATTTTCTGAGAATTAAAGTTCCTGCCGGGCAAATAGATTCTGAGAGGTTGAGAAAAATTGCAGAGCTGTCGAGGAGGTACGGGAGGGAGTATGCTGAGATAACGGACAGACAGAGCATCCAGCTCCACTGGATAGATCCAGAAAAGTCTCTGGAGATATTTGGCGAGCTGTACGAGATCGGATTTTTCACAGACATGTGCGGTCAGGGTTTCAGTGGTGCCTGCTTTGGCGATGTCAGAAACATCGTTGCCTGCCCACTGAGCGGTAAGGTTAGCGACTTCGATGTAGCCGAGATCGCAAAGAAACTCACCGACTTTTTCACAGGCAACCCTGAGTACCTCGACCTGCCGAGAAAGTTCAAAATTGCGTTTTCCGGATGTGGTGGCGACTGCGTCAGACTGGGAATAAACGACCTCGGAATGTTTGGCGTGGAGCTGCACGGCGAGAGAGGTTTTGTTCCCTTCGTCGGTGGCAGCATAGGTGCAAGCCAGCCAGGGCCAACTCTCGCCAAGAGCCTTGGAGTGTTCGTCCCGGAAGGTGAGGCTTTCGAGTTCGTGAAGGTGGTGGTCGAGATTCACAGGGATCACTCGAGCAGAGAGAGCAAGGTTAAGGCGAGGTTCAAGAACCTGATTTCGCAGTGGGGGATTGAAAGGCTCAGGAATGAGATCGAGGAGAGGGTGGGTCCGCTTGAAAGGGTGGAAGTGGAGATGCCGTCTCCGAAAAACCACAACGGCTCGGGGTTGCAGATTGACGGCCTGCACTACTACACCCTCCCGGTACTGGGGGGTGTGCTGTCCGCAGAGAAGCTCGAGTTCATAGCAGACATGGCAGACAAACACGGAAACGGGGAAGTCAGGCTCACTCCCGAGCAGAACGTGACATTCGTCGATATTGAAAATGTGGACGAGCTCAAGAGGGACCTATCGAAAAAGTTCGAGCTAAGGGAGGGAGAGCTGTACTACTCCTCCATAGCATGCGCCTCGAATTTCTGCGGGAGGACAAGTGAGCCACACGCAAAGGACGTTCTTAAAAGACTCGTGGAGGTGTGCGAGAGCAGAGGCATCCGGGACGTAAGAATTCACGTGTCCGGATGCAGAAACGCATGCGGGTGCCACCACGTTGGCGAAATTGGTCTGGTCGGCAGGCCCGTGAGAACGGAAAGCGGTGTCGTGCAGGGTTACGACCTGCTCTGCGGTGGTAGCTTCTCCGAGCTGAAAATGGCGAAAGTCGTTAGAGAGGGGCTTTACGGAGATGAGCTGATTAAGGAGTTTGAAAGGGTGCTGGAGGAGATGAGAAATGGAGCTTAAACTCAAGCAGATAGGAGAGAACACGTACGAGCTGGATGTAAGGGGGAACACATGCCCGTTTCCGCAGGTATTCACAGAGCTCGCCCTGAAAAAGGTTGGAAACGCTGTACTCGAGGTGATCACGGACAACCCGCCGTCGGCGAGAGACCTCCCGCTCGTCTTGAAAAAGAGAGGGTATCAGGTTGAAACGGTCAAGGAGGGCGACTGCTGGAGGATAAAGATATGGAAGTGATCACGACCGACCTCGCAATAATTGGCGGTGGGACTGCCGGCTGTATTGCGAGCTACGAGGCGAGGAAGCATGGACTGGAGAGCGTAATAATAGACAAGGCCAAACTCAGGAGGAGTGGATGCCTCGCTCCTGGGGTTAATGCGATTTACTCATACCTGCACGAAGGGGAGAGCCCAGAGGACTACTACAGCTTTGTCAAGTTTCAGGGAATGGGCCTTGCCAGAAGGGATCTCGCCGTATCTCTGATAAAGGAGACACCCTACGCCGTAAAGGTCCTCGAGAGCTACGGACTTCCCGTTCTGCACGAGAGACAGGGAAGGTTCGGTATGAGGATTTACGGTGAGCACATCAAACCAATCCTCTCGGACATCGCAGTTGAATCGACGGAGAACATAATCGAGAGAGCCTATGCCATTGAGCTTGCCACTGATGGGGCGGAGGTTCACGGTGTGTATGTGTATGACCTCAGGGAGGATGAAGTGCTTTTCGTAAAGGCGAGAGCCGTTCTCATAGCTACAGGAGGAGCGAGCGGACTGTACAGGTCATATACTGTCCCATGGTACCCACCATCAAATGCGGGAACGGGTTACTCACTCGCAATAAGGGCGGGAGCGGAAATAGAGGGCTTCGAGTTCAGGTTCATACCCCCGAGGATCAAGGACGTTAACAGCCCCATCGGAGTAACTGCGGTTGGATTCAGAGCTCCACTCAGGAACTCGGACGGGGAGGAGTTCATGAAAACGAAGTATGCGGAGTTCGGAGGTGAAACCGCACCGATAGCCATCAGAGCATACGCCCCCTCAAAGGAGTACTTGGAGGGCAGCTTTCCGGTTTACATAGACACCAGAGGTCTGGATGAGGATCAGAAGGAGAGGCTGATAAAGCTCTACCTGAACGCATGGCCCATGTTCTTCCTGTTCGTCATCGCGAGGGGAATCGACCTGACGAGAGACATGCTGGAGGTCATGCCGTGCGAGCCGTACATCTCCGGCTCCCACACGGTCGCGGGCATATGGGTTGACGAGAGCAGGATGACCTCTCTCAGGTACCTTTACGCTGCCGGCGATGCTGCAGGTGGAGTCCCCCTCAAGCACGTTGGTGGTGCCCTTGCGGAGGGCATAATCGCCGCGAGAAGTGCCAGCAAAATTTCGAGAGTCAGCAACTTCACTCCTGCGGAGATTGACGTCGAGTTCGGAGAGTACCACTGGAAGGACGCTGAGGAAAGGATGCAGTTCGTCCTTGATCACTACGCGGGAGGCATTTCGAGGTACTACGTTTACAACGAAGCTTCAGCAGGAATTGCGCTGAAGGAGATTGAGAGGCTGATGGAACTCGACCTGGGTGGTGAGCCCGTGAGGGTTTTCGAAACGCGTGATAGGCTTGTCACAGCAAGAGCGATGCTCGAGCACATGGTTGAGAGGAGGGAAACCAGGATGCCACCATTCCAGATGAGAAGCGACTATCCGGAGCTGAGCAGTTCGAACTACATGCTTGTTTCGAGGTTCGATGGGAGAACCTTCCAGTTCAGGAGGGATCACGTGTGATCATCTTCGACTACGACTCCTGCATCAGGTGCGGAAAGTGTGAGAAGATCTGTCCGAGTCTCGCCATCGTTATGGACGGCACACCGATACTTGAGTTCCCGGATAAGTGCTGGCACTGCTGTGCGTGCATTAAGGAGTGCCCCTCCAGAGCCATACGCCTCAGACTGCCACCGCATATCGGTGACCAGAGGTACGAACTCCTTGCGTTTGAGGAAGGGCAGGATATGGTGTACCGGGTTTACTTCGATGGCCAGCTGGTGGACGAGATGAGGATCAGGGTGAGAACGTGATCGAGCCACATGGCGGGAAACTGGTAAGAAGGGTGGCGGATGAAAAGCTGAAGAGTGAGGTCGGAGAACTCGAGAGGGTTGAGATAGACAGAGAAAGGGCTCTGGACGTGGAAAACATAGGTCTCGGAATATACAGCCCTCTTGAAGGGTTTTTGTGTTCTGAAGACTTCGAAAGTGTTCTCTGGGAGGGGAGACTTTCCAGCGGACTGAGCTGGACGATACCGATAGTTCTTGACCTCGCCCTGCAGGAAGGAGAAACCTACGCGCTCACCCACAGGGGTACGGTTGTCGGCATCATCGAGGTTGAGGAGGCCTACAGGTTCGACAGGAAGGAGTACGCCAGGTGTGTTTTTGGTACAGACGATCCCGGACATCCCGGTGTAAGGAGAGTCATGGAGATGAACGAGACTCTCGCCGGTGGAAATGTTTGGTTCGTGGAGTCGGCGGACAGGAGATTCGACGACTTCTTCTTTCCTCCTGAGGTGACAAGGGAGATATTTCGTAAATGGGATCACGTTGTTGCATTTCAGACGAGAAACGCCCCTCACATTGGGCACGAGTACGTTCAGAAGTCGGCGATGCTGGCGGTTGAGGCATACACGGGAGGCAGCGTGGGCCTGTTCATCAATCCCGTCATAGGCAGGAAAAAGAAGGGTGACTTCAGGGATGAGGTGATAATACGGGCGTACCAGGTTCTGATCGAAAAGTACTACAGGAAGGAGAACACGTTTCTCGGAATATGGAAAACGGAAATGAGGTACGCCGGGCCAAGAGAGGCAGTGTTCCATGCGATAGTGAGGCAGAACTTTGGAGCCACACACTTCATAGTTGGCAGGGACCATGCCGGTGTGGGGAACTATTACGGCCCTTATGACGCCCATGACCTGCTGAAGGAGCACGACGATCTGAAGATAAAGCCCCTGTTTTTCAAGGAGTTCCACTTCTGCGAAAAGTGCGGCGTTATAAGCAAGAGCCTGTGTCCGCACGATGCGAAGGAATTCAGCGGAACATACGTCAGGAAGTGTCTGCTCGAGGGCAAGGAGTGCATCTTCATAAGGGATGAGGTGCTCGAGGCAATCGCCGAAATGGAAAATCCTTTTGTTGAGGGTGGTGGTCTTTAAAGTGGTGGTGCCATGATCTCCATAATAGTGCACAGCGGTGAGTGGGACAGGATATACCACGCGTTCAGCATAGCCACCACTTACTCCGCGGTTGGAGAGAAGGTAAACATCTTTCTGACGTACTGGGCGATAGACACTGTGGTCAAAGGAACAGTCGATTGCGGGGACGAGAACAGGAACAGGGTAATAGACAAAGGTCTCTCGGACGGAAGAGTTAAGAGTCTCGAGAAAATGGCCAGCATAGGCAAGGAGTTCGGCAACCTCGAAGTAATAGTCTGCAGTGGAAGCATGGAACTTCTCGGATACAGCGAGGAGGACATGCCCCAATGGATCGACAGGGTTGGAGGGCTTCCGGAGCAGCTGATGAATGCCGACAAGGTAATATTCATCTGACCCTTTTTTGATTACTGACAGTAATCTTCAATTGGGAGAAAATTATTTATACTAATTGGTTTAACGACGTTACATGAAGGTTGCAGGACTCAGATGCAGGATTTGCGGTAAGGAGTTTCCGCCCGAGCCGATATACACGTGCGATAACTGTTTCGGTCCCCTTGAGGTTCAGTATGACTGGGACTGGATAACTGAACGCGTAAGCAGGGACAAGATAGAAAAGGGACCGAAGTCCCTGTGGAGGTACAAGGACTTTCTTCCGGTTGAGTCGTCATGCGAGCCCGTTGACCTCGGGGCCGGATATACGAGGTTCATCAAGGCAGATAATTTGGGTGAGAGACTCGGGCTCAAAAACCTGTTTCTGATAGACGATTCCGTCAACCCAACTTACTCCTTCAAGGACAGAGTCGTGAGCGTTGCGGTTACAAAGGCAAAGGAGTTTGGAATGAAAGCCGTTGGGTGCGCATCCACTGGAAACCTTGCTGGAAGCCTCGCAGCTCACGCTGCGAAGGCGAGACTTCCGGCGTACATTTTCGTTCCGAAGGGAATTGAAAAGAACAAAATTACGCAGGCCCTCGTTCACGGAGCCAACGTGATTGAGGTTGACGGAACCTACGATGATGCCAACAGGATCGCCACTGAGGTTGTTGAGGAACACCCGGACTGGGGTTTCGTCAACATAAACCTCAGGCCCTACTATGCTGAGGGCAGCAAAACTCTCGCGTATGAAGCTGCTGAGAGGCTTGGATGGACTCTGCCGGATCAGGTGGTCGTACCAATGGCGTCTGGAGCGCTTCTCTGCGCGATATACAGGGGATTCAGAGATCTCGAGAGGACCGGGCTCGTCGAGGACAAGGATGTCGTTTTCAACGGCTCCCAGCCATACGGTCTGCCAATCTCCAAGGCGGTCAAGTACGGAAAGGGCATTGAGCCCGTGAGGAAGATGGACACGATAGTGCACAGCCTTGCAATAGGCAATCCTGCAGACGGAATATTTGCGAAGGAGATAATAGAAAAGACCGGTGGATTTGCGGAGGATCCTAAGGACGGCGAGACCATAGAGGCTCTGAAACTGCTCGCGAAGACTGAGGGCATCTTCACCGAGCTTGCCGGTGGAGTTACGGTGGCGGGATTGATAAGGCTCGTTGAGGAGGGCAGGATAGACAGGGATGATGTGGTGGTGGTCTACCTCACAGGAAACGGTCTCAAGACGTCTGAGGCAATAGTTAGCCACCTCGACGAGACCGTGAAGATCAGGCCGAGGCTTGAGGAGTTTGAGGAGGTGATAGCTTGATAAGGGTAAAGTTTCCCACGGTTTTTTCCGCAGTAACCGGTGGAAAGAGGAGGGTAGAGGTCGAAGCCGGGAACGTAAAGGAGCTGCTCGACAAACTCTTCGAGGAGTTCCCCGGGCTCAGAGAGAAACTGCTGAGGGATGGAGACATCACGCCATTCATAAACATATTTGTAAACGGTGAGGACATAAGGCACCTGAAGGGCCTTGAAACCGAGCTGAAGGACGGCGACGAGGTGGCCTTCATCCCAGCAATATCGGGAGGTTGAAAATGAACGACGAGCAGATAAAGAGGTACGCGAGACAGATCATAATGCCGGAGATCGGAGTCAGCGGACAGAGGAAGCTGCTCGACTCTAAGGTGCTGGTTGTTGGAGCAGGTGGCCTGGGAAGTCCGGCGATTCAGTATCTGGCCGGAGCAGGGGTTGGAAAGCTCGGAATTGCAGATGGCGACGTCGTGGACATTTCCAACCTCCAGAGGCAGACCATCCATGCTGGAAATCTTGGAAAGAACAAGGCCGAATCTGCCAGGGAGTTCGTGGAAAAACTCAATCCTGATGTGGAGGTGGAGGTCTATCCCTTCCACATCTCTCCGGAGAACGCGAGGGAGATCGTGAGAAACTACGACGTGGTCCTTGACTGCACGGACAACTTCACCGCCAGGTTCCTGCTTAACGACGCGTGCGTAATCGAGGGAGTACCTTTGGTTCACGCGGCCGTACTCAGGTTCGAGGGGGAGATAATGACCATAGTTCCCGGTGAGAGTGCGTGCTACAGGTGTGTTTTCAGCCACGCACCTCCACCAGGAAGCGTCCCGACGTGTCAGGAGGCCGGAGTCGTCGGTGCGACTGTGGGGGTTCTCGGCACGCTCCAGGCGATAGAGGCCATAAAGCTGATCGTGGGAATTGGTGAAACGCTGACGAACAGGATGCTTCATGTGGATCTCCTCACGATGGACTTCACGGAGCTGAAGCTCAGAAAGAACCCCGAGTGTCCGGTTTGCAGTGGAAAGGTGAGCGATATCATTCCCGAAAAGTACGTGGAGAGCTGTCGCCTATGAGGAGGGTTGATCTCAGGGGCGAGGTCTGTCCCTTCACTTTCGTGAAGACAAAGGTCGCCATGGAGGACATGGAACCTGGAGAGGTGTTCGAGATTATCACCGATCACGAGCCAGCTGTGAGAGACCTGCCGAAAAGCCTGGAAATGGAGGGGCACCAGGTGCTCGAGGTCAAAGAAATCGGAGAGGACGAGTGGAAAATAGTGGTCAGGAAGAAGAGCTGACCTCCGGCTTTTTTTCCATTTGTTTCCCTATGTTCAGTGCCCCTAAAAGAAGGTATGGCAGGCGGATGTCCGCAAAAATAAAGATGACCGTGGTCAGACCACGCCCATTCTGAGTGTGGCGTTCAGGTTTAGGGGAGGAATCTCGTCTCTGTCTATCACGAGCTCAACCAGCCTCGCCCCATCTTTCAGCAGGAAGTCGGCTCCATTCTCAATTCTGTCTGAACTGTCGACCCTCATTGCCGGAATTCCAAACGATTCGGAAAGCCTGACAAAGTCCGGGTTGCTCAGGATCGTCTGGAATACTCTCCCCTGCTTCTGCAGAATTTGCTTCAGGTACAGCACCCTGTATGTGCTGTCATTGACTACCACGATCTTGACGTCCAGCTTCTCTCTCTTTACCGTCTCGAGCTCCTGGATCGTCATCATGATCTCTCCGTCGCCAGCGACGCAAATGACCTGCCTTTCGGGACACGCCATCTTTGCTCCAATGGCTGCAGGCAGGGCGTACCCCATCGCTCCGAGGTTCGTAGATGCGAGGTACCCTCCGGGAAGGTGGACTTTGAGGTTGTTGTTCGCGAAAACAACGTGAGTGCCCTGGCCTGCGACGATTACTCTATCCCTTTCGAGCCTTTCGTCGAGAAGGTCGAAAAATGCCCCGGGGTTGCAGAGGGATGTCTTTCTGCTGCTGAACTCCTCCAGAAGAGACCGCCACTCCTCTCTGAGTTCGCCAACCTTCCTAGCCCATGGAGCCTTGCTTTCAGCGGCTTCGCAGGCATTCGCAAGTGCGTTCAGGAACAGGACGGGATCTGCTCTGATGAGCTCGTAGTAGAACGGTCTAAGCTCTGCGGAAGGGTCTTCGGAGACCACAATTACATCCCCTCCTGGCACGAGCGTGTACGAGTATGTGGTTATGTCGTCGAGCTCGTTTCCGAGCACGAGAACGAAATCGGCTGACTCAAAAGCCCTGTCTGCTGCAAGGTTTCCGCCACCGAAACCGACCCTCCCGAGGGAGTGCGGGTCATCTTATGGCAGGGCACCCCTGCCGTTTCCAGACGTCAGGACGAATGCTGAGAAACACTCAGCGACCTTTTTGAGGATGTGCTGGGAGAAATTGCTTTTTCTAACGAGCTCTCCGCACGCGAGGATGAGAGGTCTCTCAGACCTCCTCAGTCTATCGACCACCTCTCTCACGTCCTCTGCGGAGATTCCGTTTGCAGGGGTTTTTCTGACGTCTTCGACATCCCCTGAGACTTCCTCACTCCAGATGTCCTCAGGAATCTCAATCGCCACTGGCCCATAGGGGTAGCTCAGCATCTCCACAAAAGCATCTGTCAGCACACTGGCCAGCTCTCCAGGGTTCTCCACAACGTGATACGATTTCACGAGACCGTCTGCAATCGCCTTCTGCTTCACCTCGAGCCACGCGTCGGTGTCCCTGAGCCTCCTCTTCACGCCGCCTGAAATCAGAAGGAGGGGTATGCGATCTTTCATCGCAATGCCGAGGCTGATCGTCGTGTTCAGGAACCCGGGACCGGCATGGACGAGAGCGGCCGACAGCTCTCCACCGGCTCTGAATTCAGCGTCTGCAGCAGAAACTGCACTCTGCTCGTGTCTCACGGTGATTACCCTGATATCCTTCCTGCTGTAAAGGGCGTCGTAGAAATCGAGCACCGAAGTACCTATGATTCCGTAGACCCTCTTCACTCCGTTTTTTGACAGAAAGTCTGCGAGAAACTCTGCCACCGTGACCATCACATGTTCACCACCGACTCTGGCTCCCCACCCATGAGCACCCTGACGACGTTACCAATGCTGTGCTCTATGATTCTCGATCTCGCGTCTGCATTAGCTCCTGCGATGTGTGGGGTGAGCAGGATGTTGACCCCTCCCTCCCTCGCAAGCTTTATGAGCGGATGGTTCTCGTCAGGTGGCTCTGAGGAGTACACATCTATTGCAGCCCCGAATATCCATCTGTTCCTGAGTGCTCTTGCGAGGGCCTCCTCGTCAACCAGTTCTCCTCTCGACGGGTTTATGAACACGGCAGTGGGTTTCATCATCCTCAGCTCCCTTTCGCCAACCATCCCTCTTGTTTTTTCGGTAAGGGGGACGTGGATGGACACGACATCGCTCGTTCTGAGGAGCTTTCCGAGATCGGCATATTCCACGCCCATCTCTTCTTCCAGATCTTCGTACCTCCTGATGTCGTGGTACAGGATCTTCGCTCCAAAGCACCTGACCCTGCCGGCGACTTCTCTGCCTATCCTCCCGAATCCTATAACGCCCCAGGTCTTGCCGTAAAGGTCGAATGTCCCCATGTCCATCAGCTTACACTGGGGCCACTCCCCAGCGACAGTCCTTTCGTGAGCGTAGAGTATGCGCTTCATGAGGGCGAGAGCGGCCATGACTGTGTACTCCGCCACACTCACAGCGTTCGCCCCTCCGGCATTTGCAACCGGTATTCCGTACCTCTTGCAGGCCTCTATGTCTATGTGGTCGAAACCGGTTGATGGCTGCTGAATCAGCTTCACCTTCTTCATGGCCCTGCACATCTCCTCGTCTATCTTCATCTGAAAGCTGTAGTCTCCGAGAACAACGTCTGCATCTTCAAGGACCTTCAGCACCTCCTCTTTCGGCTTCCCAAAAACCGCCACGACCTTTATGTCCTTTCCGAGTTTCGCCTTGAATGGTGCGAAAAGACCCTGTATAAACGACTCCGGCAGGGGGCTCATTGACACGACGACAAACCGATCTGTCATGATTGATTGTTATCTGATCACCAATATAACGTTTGCTGAAGCTGGAAGAAATTTTAAATAATTATTCATGCCTATCTTGTTTCATGCCAGTGTTGTTTTCGGATGAGTGGGTGAAGGAGTACATCCGGCTCCTTAACGAGAGCAAGGAGTACGAGGAGGCGGCGAAGGACTGGGAAGGAGACTTCCTGTTCGTTGTCGAGCCTGACGAGGGCCTTGAAAAGCCCCTGTACGCATACATAGACCTTTACCACGGGAAGGCGAGGGACGGCTACATCGTCGACGATCCGTCGAAAGTCAGCGCGGCGTTCGAGTTCAGGGGCAAGTACTCAAACTGGAAAAAGCTTCTGAACGGTGAGATTGACCCGATAAAGGGACTCGTCACTGGGAAGTTCAGGCTTAAGGGGAACATGGCCAAAGTGATGAGGTACGCCAAGGCGGCAAAGGTTCTGGTGGAGGTTGCACAGAAAGTGGATACGGAACTTCCGGAGTAGCGGTGAGGAAATGTGGAAGTTTCTCACTCCCGGAATTATTTTTGGAGAGGACTCCGTCGAGTTCCTCGAAAGATACGGGGAACAGAGTTCCCTGATCGTCACGGACAGGGTGATGGTCGGTCTGGGATACGTTAAGATCGTCGAAAGATACCTTGGAGATCACGAGGTGTACGCGGCAGAGGTTAGAGAGCCGCTGAAAGATGATGCCGTCGCTCTGTCCGAGAGGATACGAGACCTCGATCCAGACGTCATTGTCGCACTTGGCGGTGGAAGCGTCATAGATCTTGCGAAGGCAGGGCGGATCCTGTCTGAGGTGAGCATAGAACCGGAGGAGATCACACCGTTCACGGATCTGAGGGAGTACGGGTTTGAGGGTAAGGCGACGTTCATCGCAATCCCAACCACCAGCGGGACTGGAAGTGAAGCGACCTGGGCCATCGTACTCAGAGATCCGGAGGAGGAGAGAAAGGTGGTGATGGCGAACGAGGTCGTCATGCCTGATTACGCGGTTGTGGATCCCGTTTTCGTCAGGGAAATGCCAGCCGACCTCGTCGTCTCCTCTGGATTCGACGCGCTGAGTCACGCAATCGAGGCGTTCCTGAGCACATTCAGCAACCCGTTCAGCGACTCCCTTGCAGTGAAGGCGACGAGAGAAATACTTCAGAACCTTGAGAGGTCCTACGAAGGTGACGAGAAAGCGAGAGAGGTCATGCACGTCTCCGCCACGATGGCAGGGATGGCGTTCAGCAACTCTCAGGTTGGCGTGATACATGCGCTCGCTCACGCCCTCGGAGCTGTTATGGACGTTCCGCACGGAAGAGCCATAGCAGGGTTCCTCCTCCCGGTTCTGGAGTTCTACAGGGAGAGGGGCGTGGAGAGGCTGAACGAACTGTCCTACCTCGTTGGATTTGATGTCACCGAGAGGGTTGGGGAACTGTCCGAAAGGTTTGACGTATTGAGCGTATTCCGGGAGAGGGACTTTACGGAACACGTCCATGAGATTGTTGAGAGGGCGATGCAGGATAGCTGCGTGATAACCGGACCGTTCGTGCCGGAGGTTGAGGATGTTGAGAAAATACTCAGGAGGGTTCTGAAATGATGTATGCCGGGAAGATACTGAGGGTAAATCTGGAAAGCGGGGAGGTTAAGGAATACAGGCCAGAAAACAGCCTGTATGAGGAGTATGTTGGTGGAGGAGGTGTGGCCGTCAATCTGCATCTCGACTATGGTTCGTACAAAGCAGAGCCGTTCAGCGGAGACAATCCGCTGATAGTGATGACCGGGCCACTCACGGCCTCAGCGCTTTCTGCATCGAGAGCCCAGTTTACGGCAAGGTCTCCACTGACTTACGCCTGGGGAGAGAGCAGCGTGGGAGGTAAGTTTGCGACCTACCTGAAAAGGGCCGGATGGGATGGCCTCATCGTAGAGGGCAGGAGTACGGAACCTGTGTACATCTATGTGGATTCGGGTGGAGCCGAGATAAGGAATGCTGACCACCTCTGGGGGAGGACCACTTACGAGACGCAGAGAGCGATCCAGGAGGACGAGGGAGAAGTATCGACAGCCGTCATAGGCCCGGCGGGAGAGAACCTGGTGAGATATGCGTGCGTACTCGTTGACAACTCGAGAGCGGCTGGCAGAACGGGCATGGGGGCTGTGATGGGCAGCAAAAAACTGAAGGCAATAGCGGTTGCGAAGGAAGACGCGTTCACTCCCGAGCCCCACGATGCGGAGAGGTACAGAAAGGCCATGAGCGAGCTCGCGGCGAGGGTGAAAGACAACTTTACAGCCAACATGTTCAAGGAGGTGGGGACTGGAGGTTATGTGGAGTCATCGGAGATGTTCGGTGACCTGCCGACGAGGTACTTCACGAAGGGCGTTTTCGGTGCTGCTGACAGGATCTCCAGCAACTACATAGTTGAGAAGTATCTCAAAAAACACGACGGGTGTCTCGGCTGTCCAATAAGGTGCGGGAAGGTTCTGGATTACGGTGGAAAGGAGTATCACCTTCCCGAGTACGAAACCCTCGCATCTTACGGTTCGCTCCTCATGATTGACTCGGCAGAGGCGCTGATTGAGATGAATCACCTTGCCAACTCCCTCGGGCTCGACACGATATCCTCCGGCGTCACGATCGGCATGGCGATGTACCTGACCGAGCATAACCTTGCAGACTTCGGTGTGAGGTTTGGCGAGGTGGAAAAGGCAAAGCAGTTGCTCGAGGACATCGCCCACAGGCGCGGACACGGAGACCTGCTTGCAGAGGGCACGATGAGGGTCGAGGAAAAACTCGGACTGAGCGGCGTGGCGGCACACGTGAGAGGGCTCGAGATACCCATGCACGATCCACGAGCATTTTCGAGCCTCGCAGTTGCGTATGCCACCAACAACAGAGGAGCGTGCCACCTTCCGCACCAGATGTACAACGTCGAGATGGGGATGAAGATAAGGGAGTACGGGATTGTCAGCAGTGGCAGGTTCGAGAACGAGGGCAAGGGCGTGGTAACCGCAAAAATGCAGAACTACTCGGAGATATTCAACTCCCTCGTAATGTGTGTGTTCGTGCCAGCGAAACCGAAGCACATTTCCGAGCTCCTCACGGCATCGACCGGCATCGACTACAGCGTCGAGAGAATATATCAGATTGGTGAGAGGACGTTTCTCAGAAAGAGGGAGTTCAACGAGCTGGCGGGAAGAGGCAGGGAATACGACAAGCTTCCCGAGATCGTGCTGCAGCCTGTGGACGGGGGGAGCGAGGGAAACGTTCCAGACATCGAACTTCAGCTCAGGGAGTACTACCAGTTCAGGGGCTGGTAGCTCCCTTTCCATTTCTTTTCGCGACCTCGACAGCGACCGGCAGAGCTATGGCTAATGAAAAGAGAATGTAGGCTACCTCGAAACCCAGATACCCGCTGATGAATCCTGCAATGAGCGGGCCTGCTGTTAGACCTGCCGTTATTACGGAGGAGAGTATGCTCATCGAGATCGCGTAGCTCAGTCCACTCCTCTCCGCGACGAAGACTGCAGAGGACGTGTAGACGAGCGCCACGATGAACCCCTGAACGAATCTCACGCCCACGAAAAGTGCAAAGCTGGTGGTGAGCAGAAAGACGGCGGTTGCGGAGAGCATTAGCGATGAAACTGTGTATACCTTCTCAGCACCCACTCTGTCCGTCACCATACCGGCGAATGTGTTGAACGCTGTTCTGGTGATGAGGTAAAGGGTAAAAGATATGCCAAACTCCAGAGGGGTTACTGACAGCCTCTCCATGAACGTGTTTTCCAGCGGAACTATTGAGGACATCAGGGCAACCGAGGCCGAGAGAGATATCAGGACAGGGTAAATGTCCCTTCCGAGGTCGGTTATCCCTCCCCTCCTGCTCCTCACGACTGCTGGATTTATGTCCTCGACGAAGAGGAAAACCGCCACGGCTGAGACAATCACCATAAGCGACGAGATGTAGAACACGAGATCCATTCCCATGGATATTAGAATTCCGGCAAGTACGGGGGATGCCGAAAACCCGAGATCCGTGAAGGTGTTGTAGAGCCCAAACGACTCCCCTTTCTTTCTTCCGGCGAAGTGCATCAGGAGCGTTAAACTCGAAACCATCAGAAAGCTTTCGACAATTCCGAGCAGGGCCCTCAGAGCAATGAGTTCCTCCACGCTCCTCACCCGCGTGTAGAGCAGCACGAGGAATGCGGTGATGGTCAGGGAGGTGTAGAGGAACTTTTTTGGCCGCCCGTGCTTCTCGATAATTCTACCTGCAACTGGCTGGAAGATTGTTGCGAGAAAACCCCACGTGGAAATGACTATTCCTGAAAGGGTGTCCACCGGGAGAGCTGAGTGACCGATAACGCCTATGAGTATTGGAAGTGTGAAGTACGCCATGCCCCCACCGAGGGAATCTGCAAACCTCGCAGCCGAGATCGAAATGACTCTGCGCTCCACATCCTGAGTATGTCCCGCTGGTTATAAGCTGAGTGGAGGAAATTATTTATCCCTATTTTTCGACAGGAATTCGATGAAGCTCGCTGATGGCGTGTATTTTGTGGAGGGAAATAACGGTGGCAGGTTTCCGTACTGCAACTGTCTTCTCGTGGACAATCTGCTTGTCGATTCCAGCTGCGGCATAGATCTGCTAATGGACATCTCTGACAGGTTCGATTCGTTGATACTAACCCACACACATCCCGATCACTCCTCGGGAGCGTGGATGGTGGAGGAGCTCGGGAAGACAGTCTACACACCACATCCCTCAACGAGGGTCGTGGAGCTCGCGAGAAGGTTTGCACCCGGAATTGAGAAAAGGTGGGAGGACTTCGCAAGAAACATTGCCGGTCTCAGGGACTTCAATGCCATCCTGTATGACGAACGTGACGATTTCAGCACGGATAGGCACGAAATAGAGCTGATAAAGACGGAGGGGCACACGATCGACATGCACCTCGTACTGGTGGATGGAAGGATTCTTTTCTCTGCAGACGTGGACCTCACGCCGTTTGGGCCGTGGTACGGCAACCCTGAAAGCGATCCGGAAAAGTTCAGGCAGAGTATCGAAAAGCTGTTCGATTACGACTTCGACATAATCGTCCCGTCTCACCGCCCACCCGTGGAGGGTAGAGACAGGATAGATACGCTTCTGCAATCTTTTCTCGAGCACTTTGACAGAAGGGAGGAAGAAATCATGGAGCTCTGGGAAAGGGGGCACAGCGTGGATGAGATCGTCGAAATCTCGCCGATTTACCGTGGCAGGAAACAGGCAAGAAGGGACATTCTGGATTACTTCGAGAGGAACATGGTGATCAAACACCTGAGAAAAAGAGGTGTGGACGTTTAACCCCTGTACCTACTGAAGACGGAAAGGGCGAAGTCGACCTCGTCCCTCCCGATCGTCAGGGGAGGGAGTATCCTGACATTTCTATCTGATGTCGCGTTAACGAGCACACCCCTTTCCATCGAGAATCTGACAAACTCTCTGGCGTCATCGACGGTTACACCTATCATCAGCCCGGCACCTCTCACCTCACTGACGAATTCGAGCTCCTGCAGTCCTCTCCTGAACCTCTCGCCCATCTGTACCGCGTTCTCCAGCAGGTCGTTCCGTTCTATGTACTCAATGGTTGCGAGCGACGCGGTGCACGCGAGCGGATTTCCTCCAAAGGTCGAGCCGTGATCACCCTTCTCGATGAAGCGGTGAACGTCCTCGGTTACGCCTATCGCCCCGACGGGGAAGCCATTCCCCATCGCCTTGGCCATTGTGATGATGTCCGGCGTGGCACCGTACATGTCCTTCGCAAACCACCTGCCCGTCCTTCCAAACCCGGTCTGAACCTCGTCGAATATGACGAGATAGTCGTACTCTTCTTTCAGCTCGAATATCCTCTTCATGAACTCCGTGCTCGCAGGAAAGATTCCCGCCTCTCCCTGTATTGGCTCCAGTATTACTGCCGCTGTGTCTCTGTCAACGCACTGTTCAAGGCTCTCTACGGAGTTGAACTCGGCAAAGCTCACGGGTTTGACGAGGGGTTCAAATGGCTGTCTGAACTTCTCCTTCCACGTGACAGACAGTGCCCCCATGGTTCTCCCGTGGAATCCATTCGTGAATGCTACAAATTTCTTCCTTCCTGTGGCTTTCCTTGCCACCTTTAGCGCGGCTTCGACGCTTTCAGTACCCGAGTTCGTGAAGAAGAATCTGTCGAGGCCGGAAATTTCTCTGAGCTTTTCAGCAAGCTCTATCTGTGGTCGGGTGTAGAAGAGGTTGGAAACGTGGACGAGCTTCTTCAGCTGCTCTGAAACTCTCTCGGCAACGTACTCGTTGGCGTGTCCCACGGAAATGCAGGCAATGCCAGCTATGAGGTCCAGGTACTTTCTTCCACTCTCGTCATACAGCCAGCAGCCTTCGCCTCCCTCGACTGCGATGGGGTACCTGCTGAAGAACTGCATGAACACCTTTTTTTCCCTTTCAATGAGCTCACTCATACTCGATCGTCGCAGGTGGCTTGGGGGTTATGTCGTAAACGACCCTAACGACCTCCGGAATCTCTCCGGTAATCCTCAGTGCTATTTTCCTGAGCTTCTCGTAGTCGAGGTTCAGCGGGTCTGCCGTCATCCCGTCCCTGCTGTCAACCGCTCTTACTGAGATTACGTAACCGTAGACCCTGATGTCGCCCTTGACACCTGTTGCCTTGCCAATCAGAGCGGCAAATGCCTGCCACTTCTTAACATCCTTGAGCTCTTCCTCGACGATTTGGGTGGCCTTTCTGACAACCTCAACTTTCTCGGGCGTGACCTCCCCGACTACTCTCACCGCAAGCCCCGGGCCGGGAAACGGCATTCTCTCTGAAATTTCGTCTGGTAGGCCGAGAAACCTTGCGACTTCTCTAACCTCGTCCTTGTACAGCTCCCTCAGCGGCTCTATCACT